>NZ_JAIJYL010000020.1:0-101822 GCF_019753495.1 Klebsiella sp. TF21-TM
CCCCGGCGGAGACCATGGAGCTGGTAGAGGCACTGGAATCAGAGAAACGTATTTGCGCAACGTGGAGAAAAACAGCTGAGGCTAACAGCGAAAAGCTGGAGAAGGCGCAGCAGCAAATGACTGAAAGCGAAAATCGCGTTCGCAAGCAGAATCGCCACATCTGTGAGCTGTTCGACGATAACACAGCACTGCGCCAGCGCATCGCCGGGCTGGAGGCCCGCACCGTGAAGCTTCCGAAGCTAAAAATGCTCGAAGACTATCTCGCAGAGGTAGCAATTGAAGAGAGGAAACAGATTTTGTTCGGCGTGAAACTGGAGTTTCATCGTGCGTGTGTTAACGCTGGCATCAAGGTGGAGGCTGAGTGATGGCGCTGACACACGATGAACTTTGCCAGATAGCCTATCAATTCCTCAAGCGGAACGGCTTCAAAGTCTGCTTTCACGATCGCTTTGTCGCTGTCACCAGTACCGGTGAGCAGCCAGACGCGATGGGGTTCAGGAATTTCGCATCCTGCCTGATAGAGGCGAAGTGTTCCCGTGCCGACCTACTGGCAGACAGGAAGAAACGCTTCCGGATACGCCCGGAGCTTGGCATGGGTGACTGGCGATTCTTTATCAGCGAGCCGGGGATTATCTCTGTCGAAGACCTTCCGCCAGGCTGGGGGTTACTGCATGTAGTCAATGGAAAGGTTCGAAAGGTTCACGGATGGCCACAGGGAAACTGTTGCTGGGGAAACGCAGAGGATAAGCCATTCACCGGCAATAAGCAGGTCGAATGCGATTACATGCTGTCAGCACTGCGTCGGATGGAACTGAGAGGCCATCTAAATGAGATTTATGACGGCGTGATAGTTAACCGGGCAGCAGAAGGAGTCAACCAATGACCAATAACCAGTTAGCAGAAAACAGCGTCATCCAGCTTTTGAACAGTGTCAAACTGGCGCGCGATAACGCAGAACGCGCCGACAATCGAGCTGACCACTCGTTTTATTACGCGCTGACGATTGCTCTGGAAGAGCTACAGGAACGCCGCAAGGCCGCAGCCGCCCCGCAACTACCCGGCAGTGAACCCGCTACCGTGCCGGGTAAATGGATTCCGGTCAGAGAGCGGATGCCGGAAGTTGGCGACATCGCGCTTACCGCAATGGGAGGGGTGGTTAACGTTGGCGAAATGGAGTGCTCTGCTGCAAATTGTCGTTTCTTCACATCAGTTATTTCTGGGCGCGAGTTACCGGCGACTCACTGGATGCCGCTGCCGGCCGCACCGCAGGAGGTGAAGTGATGCCTAAATCCCCCGCAGAACGCAAAGCCGCGCAGCGCGCGCGGCAGTCCGCCGCCGGTGAGAGAAAGCTCGAGCTGGTGCTTGATGAGCAGGAGCAGGAAATGCTGGCGCGGAACTGCGCCGCCCGGCGCCCTGGTCGTGCGCCGTATGAAATGGCTGAGTACATCGCGTTGCTAATTCGTCAGGATGATGCCCGGGTGCGCGGCAAGATTAACGCCATCAGTAAGCGCCGATGCGGGAAGTGCGGCGATCAACTGCCGGTGGCATCATGCCCTTGCTCTGGTGACTCTCAGTGCTGGGCCACTCTTGGCTGGCACGAAACAAAACTATCGCTGTGACATGTCACGTAATATTGACTAAACCCTCGCATGATTATACTGTTTATATATACAGTATTTTTATGTGAGGTTCATCATGGGCTTTCCATCACCTGCCGCAGACTACGTTGAGCAAACGCTAACCGTTTCCCGCCTTTGTCAGTATGACGCCAACTGTCGCGCCCTGGAGACTGCCGCCGGTTATGCCATCGTCGATGTCTGCCGCCGGCCAAAGCAGGGTGATCATGTCCTTATCGCGTATGCCGGAAAAACTGAATTTGCTGTTGTCCGCGGGCAGGCGCTTATCACTGATGATGGTGAGGCGCTGGAAGGGGATGCCCTGGACGATGTTGAAGTGCGGGGTGTCGTTACCTACCTGATAAACCGGGCCGGGTGGGTGAGTGATGATGATATTCCGATCATGTAACATCGCTGGTGGCATGGTATTATTACCTAAAAGGTAATTATTTTTGGGAGTATTTACCATGCCAAAGGATCCGAAGCGCAAATCAACTCAGTACAAACCGTTGACGGTGATGCAGGAAGCCTACGCCAAGGAGTATGTGAAATGCCCTGAAAATCAGACGCAGGCGGCCATCAATGCCGGGTTCTCCCCCAAGTCTGCCCACGTCAAAGCCAGCACGATGATGCGTGATGAGCGTATCCAGAAACGAATCGCTGAGCTCATGGAGGAGCGCAACAAGCGCCTGCGCGTCAGCGCCGATTACGTGCTGCTGCGCCTGGTGGAAATCGACCAGATGGATGTGCTGGATATCCTGAACGATGACGGCGGGATGAAGCCGATCGCTGAATGGCCGAAGGTCTGGCGTACCTCTCTCAGTGCTATGGATATCGCTACCATCAAGACGACCCAGGCTTCTCTGCAAAAAGAGAATGGCGAGGCTGATCTCTCTGTTGAGGATGTCGAGCATATCCTGAAGAAGGTGAAATGGCCCGACAAGGTGAAGAACCTCGAGCTAATCGGTAAGCACGTCGACGTTAACGCGTTCAAAGAGCGCATGGAAGTTAACGTGAACGTCACTATCGCCGACCGCATGGCCGCCGCGCGCAAGCGCCTGAAAGAGCGCAATGGTGGTGACCAGTGACAGACGCCGATTTATCCCCGGAAGAACAGCTGATCGACGATATCGCCAGCTTCACCCATGACCCGCTTGGCTATGCGCTGTATGCGTTCCCGTGGGGTGAGGATGGCACCGAACTGGCGCACGCCTCCGGGCCGCGACAGTGGCAGGCTGACGCATTCCGCGAGATAGGCGAGCACCTGCAGAATCCCGCGACTCGTCACCAGCCGCTGATGATTTCCCGCGCATCCGGGCACGGCATCGGCAAATCTGCGTTCATCTCGATGCTGATTAACTGGGCTATGTCCACCTGTGAAGATTGCAAGGTGGTGGTGACCGCTAACACCGACAACCAGCTGCGCACGAAGACCTGGCCGGAAATCATCAAATGGTCGAACCTGGCTATCACGAAAGAGTGGTTCACCTGCACCGCAACCGCGATGTACAGCAACGATCCGGGCCACGACAAACGCTGGCGCGCCGATGCTATTCCCTGGTCTGAGCACAACACCGAGGCATTTGCTGGCCTGCACAACGAGCGTAAGCGCATCGTTGTGGTGTTCGACGAAGCATCCAACATCGCGGATCTGGTCTGGGAGGTTGCCGAGGGTGCGCTGACGGACGAGGATACCGAAATTATCTGGGTGGCGTTCGGTAACCCGACGCGCAACACCGGGCGATTCCGCGAGTGCTTCCGCAAATACAAGCATCGCTGGAAGTGCGCGCAAATCGACAGCCGCACCGTCGAAGGCACCAACAAGCAGCAGTTGCAGAAATGGGTGGACGACTACGGCGAGGATAGCGACTTTGTGAAGGTCCGCGTGCGCGGGATCTTCCCTGATGCGTCGGAGCTGCAGTTCATCCCTACCGGGCTGACTGATGAGGCGATGAAGCGCGTTGTTACCGCTGCGCAGGTGGCGCACGCCCCGCGAATAATCGGCGTCGACCCGGCATATTCCGGCGTGGATGACGCAGTGATTTATCTCCGCCAGGGGCTGCACAGCAAAGTGCTGTGGACCGGCAACAAGACCACCGACGATCTGATTATGGCGAAGCGTATCGCCGACTTTGAGTACCAGTACCAGGCTGACGCGGTGTTTATCGACTTCGGTTACGGTACCGGGCTGAAGTCCATCGGCGACGGCTGGGGCCGCACCTGGCAGCTTGTGCCGTTCGGCGGCGCATCGGCAGATCCACAGATGCTGAATAAGCGCGGCGAGATGTTCAACGCCTGTAAGACGTGGCTCAAGCTCGGCGGCGCGCTGGACGACCAGGAGACGGCGGACGACCTGTCCGCAGCAGAGTACAAGGTGAGGGTGGACGGTAAGATCGTCATGGAGCCGAAAGAGGATATTAAAGAGCGTTTGGGCCGGTCGCCGGGCAAGGGCGATGCGCTGCTTCTGACGTTCGCATACCCGGTGACGAAGCGTTCAGATTTCCCTGCTACCGGCGGCAAGCAGCCCAACGTGATCAGCGAGTACGACCCGTGGGCGTAAAAAAAAGCCCGCGCATCGGCGGGCCATTAATAATTACTGAGGGTTTCCGATAGTAAACCAAACTGTAGAATATAATGCTCCGTTGGAGTCGTGGGACTGAGATTCGGTGACCTTCAACAAAACCCACCCATTAGCCAAAAGATAGTTTGCCTTTTGAGTATCATCAGTCTGATCAATCTCTTTTATCTTGGATAAATCATAAGCCTGTTCTGACATAAAACCTCCTTGCTGTGTGAGTGTTTGATAATACCCGGCAGGTAACCAACTGGCAAAAAAATGCCCGGACGAACCGGGCGAAACAGGGATGATGGAAAGTGCCGTCCTTGGCTGGGTGTCACAGGGTTTACAGCATGAAGTCATCGCAATGGCGTCCTGCTGTAAAAAGGGCGGTGGTCAGAAAGGGAATAACTGCCACCGCCAAACTTGCACTGGAACTACGGGTATCACGGTCCTGAGGCGTGATTCTGGTGCAGCATGCAGGATTCGAACCTGCGACCAACCGCTTAGAAGGCGGTTGCTCTATCCGACTGAGCTAATGCCACAACGAAGAGAGCACTGATTACCACAGTGGACCACCCGGCGAGGGAGGCGTTGCTTCCGCCAATGCTCTCATCGTTGCATCCTCGTCTCTTCCGAGGTGTCACACCGTACCGCCACGATGGTGAGTCGCTGTCGTGCATGCAGGGCATGGCTTGCACATTCCGGCTACCCGCTGGGCCATGTACCAAGGAGCCCCCGGACCGCTATCGACGCATGTGCCATACGCCGGATGCTTTCACACCTGGAAGCGCACTCCGCCATCTGAGTAACGACAAAGCCACCAATGGAAGGGAATGGGGTGCGCTTTCATGTTGTGTTTACCAAAAAGGTAATAATTTATCGTCAAAAGGTCAATACACTACGACAAATAAATCATATGTGGTTAAATTGGTAATAATTTAAACGCGTATGGAGTATCGATATGTGCATTGGCAGCAAGCCTTCAGTGCCTGCAGCACCAGAAGTTCAGGCGGCTCCGCAGGAACAGGATCAGGCTGTAGTCGATTCCCGCGATGAAGAAACCAGGCGCCGTCGTGCGGCCGCCGGGCGTAGTTCTACGCTGCTGACCGGTGCGCAGGGTGATACCTCCGCCGCAAATACCAGCGGCAAAACGCTGCTCGGTCAGTAACTGGAGCGCGGCAGATGGCAGCGGAAACCCTGAAAGAGCAACTGCAAAAGCAGCAGGCACAGCTCACTAATGATCGCTCATCGTTCGATCCGCACTGGCGCGAACTGAGCGATTTCATCAATCCGCGTGGCTCACGCTTCCTGGTCACCGATGTAAACCGGGATGACCGCCGCAATACGAAAATTGTTGACCCCACCGCCACCCTGGCAGCACGCACGCTATCGAGCGGCATGATGTCGGGGATCACTTCTCCTGCGCGCCCGTGGTTCAAGCTGGCAACGCCTGACCCTGACATGATGGACTACGGCCCAGTGAAACTGTGGCTTGAAGTCGTTCAGCGCCGCATGAACGAAGTATTCAACAAATCCAATATCTACCAGTCGCTGCCGCTGCTTTACGCCAGCCTGGGGAATTACAGCACCGGCGCTATGGCTGTTCTGGAAGATGACAGCGACGTTATCCGCACGATGATGTTTCCGATCGGTAGTTACTACATGGCGAACTCTGCGCGCGGCAGCGTTGACACCTGTTTCCGCAAATTCTCCATGACGGTGCGCCAGCTGGTAATGGAGTTTGGCCTCAATAACGTCAGCGATTCAGTGAAGGGCATGTGGGATTCCGGGAACTACGAAAGCTGGATCGAAGTTATTCATGCCGTTTATCCGAACATCGACCGCGATACTGCCAAGCTCAACAGCAAAAATAAGCCGGTAAAATCGGTTTATTACGAGGTTGGCGGCGACAGCGATAAGTTGCTGCGTGAGTCTGGTTTCGATGAATTTCCGATTATGGCGCCGCGCTGGGAAGTGAACGGCGAGGACGTATACGGCTCATCCTGCCCGGGTATGATTGCCCTCGGCCAGGTTAAAGCTCTGCAACTGGAGCAGAAGCGAAAAAGCCAACTGATCGACAAGGCCACCAACCCGCCGATGGTTGGTCCGTCATCACTCCGCAACCAGCGTGTTTCCCTTTTGCCTGGCGATATCACCTATATCGATCAGGTAACCGGCCAGGATGGTTTCAAGCCTGCCTATCTGGTTAACCCGAATACCGCCGACCTGCTCGCCGATATCCAGGATACCCGGCAGATCATCAACAGCGCCTACTTTGTCGACCTCTTCATGATGTTGCAGAACATCAATACCCGCTCGATGCCGGTTGAAGCAGTGATCGAGATGAAAGAAGAGAAGTTGCTGATGCTGGGCCCGGTGCTGGAACGTCTGAACGATGAATGCCTGAACCCACTTATCGATCGCACCTTCTCCATCATGGCGAGAAAAAACCTTCTCCCGCCCCCGCCGGACGTCCTGCAGGGTATGCCGCTGCGCATTGAGTACATCTCGGTGATGGCGCAGGCGCAGAAATCTATTGGGCTATCCAGCCTGTCATCCACCGTCGGCTTCATTGGCCAGCTGGCACAGGCCAAACCGGAAGCGCTGGACAAACTCAACGTGGATCAAGCCATTGATGCATTCGCGGAGATGTCCGGTGTCTCGCCGACAGTCATCGTTCCACAGGAACAGGTTGAGCAGGTTCGCGAGCAGCGCGCTCAGCAGCAGCAACAGCAGCAAATGGTGGCTATGGGCATGGCTGCCGCTCAGGGTGCCAAGACTCTCAGTGAAGCGCAGACGGCGGATCCCAGCGTACTGACAGCACTTTCTAACGCAGCAGGTGCTCCTGCAGGTGGTCAGCAATGACAGATTTTGATGATGACCAGTTGGCTGCTGAATCTGCACGCGAGAAGGAAATCCTTCAACAGCGTGACATTGAAGATATCCGTTTCGTCATGGGTAGCGAGCAGGGCCGCCGGGTGATCTGGGGGGTACTGGAGCAGGGCAAGGTGTTTTCTGCCTGCTTTGCCGGTGATCCGCAAGTGACTGCTTTCAACGAGGGGCAGCGCAACCTGGCGCTGGCATTGTTCCAGCGCGTCATGGCGCACTGCCCTGAACAGTATCTGAAGATGGCCGCAGAGGCTAATGGGGTAATCAAATGACTCAGATCCAAAAACAGCGCGTAGTCCGTTTCGATGGCAATAAGCAGATCGTTGAAGTTCCCGATCCGGCGCCGGCGGTAATTGGCGCGCCCACGACCACTGACTACGGCGGCGTAAAGCTCGGAGCCTCCATTGCCGCCGCTGCGGCAGCTACCGCAACCGCAGATACCGCATCCAGTGCAAGCGATGTGGCTGGTCTCCTTGTTGATCACAACGACCTGGTGACGAAGTACAACGCGATTCTCAATGATGCCGCGGCTCTTCGTACCACGCTGAATGCTGTCCTTACGCAGCTGAAAGCCAAAACAATTCCTGTTTAAGGGGATGAGCAATGACTTTGTTTGAACGTTTGTTACACCGCCGTCTTTGCAATGAGCAGCCCGCTGATGGCGGCGCTGCGCCGGCAGCATCTGAACCATCTGCACCAGGCACAGGTCCTGCCCCTCAGGGCGATCAGCCTGCACAACAGGATGGTGAAAACCCTTCCATTGATGGTGAAGGCCAGCAAGAAAAGGCTGAGAACCAGGACGGAGAGCAGCAAAAAGCCGAGAAAGAGCAGAAGCAGGAAGGCGCGCCAGAGAAGTATGAATTTACGGCTGCCGATGGCGTCGACCTGGATACCGAAGCGCTGAAAGATTTCGAGCCGGTAGCGCGCGAGCTGAACCTGACCAATGAGCAGGCGCAGAAGCTGGTGGATGCATACCCGAAAATTCTGGCCGGTGTGCAGCAGCGTCAGGCAGAAGCCTGGCAGGCGCAAACTGAAGAGTGGGCAGCAACTGTGAAGGCCGATAAAGAAATCGGCGGCGATAAGTTGACGGCCAACCTCGGTGTTGCTCAGCGAGCCCTAGACACCTTCGGCACGCCGGCGCTGAAAGAGTATCTGAACGGCACAGGGCTGGGTAATCACCCGGAGCTGGTTAAGGCGTTCGTCAAAGTAGGAAAAGCCATGTCAGAAGATGGCGTGGTGACAGGAAAAGAAAGCGGTCAGCGTAGTGCGGCCGAAGTGCTTTATGGCAAATAAGAGAGGATATAACCATGGCTGTTAAAGGCATTACTGCGCTGACGCTGGCAGACTGGGGTAAGCGCATCGACCCGAACGGGAAAGTCGATAAAATTATCGAACTCCTTTCCCAAACCAACCCGATCCTGCAGGACATGTTGATCGTTGAAGGCAACCTGCCGACAGGTCATCGTACGACCATTCGCTCTGGCCTGCCGTCGGCGACCTGGCGTCTGCTCAATTACGGCGTCCAGCCGAGCAAATCGACCACTGTGCAGGTTACCGATGGCATTGGCATGCTGGAAACCTATGCGGAGATTGATAAATCTCTGGCAGATCTGAACGGAAATACCGCTGAATTTCGGCTGTCAGAAGATCGCGCTTTCCTCGAGGCGATGAATCAGCAGATGGCTCAAACGCTTTTTTATGGCGACTCCAGCGTTAACCCGCAGCAGTTCATGGGCCTGTCTTCTCGCTACTCCGACCTGACGGCTACCAACGCGCAAAACATTATCGACGCCGGCGGTACTGGCACCGATAACACTTCAATCTGGCTCATTGTATGGGGCGAAAACACCGTTCACGGTATCTTCCCGAAAGGCCAGAAAGCAGGTCTGCAGATGGAAGATAAAGGCCAGCAGACTCTGAAAGATGCCAGCGGCGGCCAGTATGAAGGCTACCGCACCCACTATAAGTGGGATAACGGCCTGTGCCTGCGCGACTGGCGCTACGTTGTGCGCATCGCGAACATCGATATCAGCGACCTGTCCGATCCTGCTGCGGCAGCGAACATCGCCAAGCTCATGGTGAAAGCGCTGCATCGCATCCCTAACCGTGGCATGGGGCGCCCGGTGTTCTACATGAACCGCACTGTAGCCCAGGCTCTTGACCTGCAATCGCTGGAGAAATCCTCTCTGGCGATTAGCGTCAAAGAGACTGAAGGCGATTGGTGGACCAGTTTCCGCGGCGTTCCGATTCGCGAAACCGATGCGCTTCTGGAAACTGAAGCTCGCGTGGTTTAACCCCTGACTATAACCAGCGGCCCGGTAACGGGCTGCTAAATGGAGAAATGAAGATGATCCTCGACAAACTGTTGATGTTCTCCGAAGCGCAGGCGGTTACGGCTACTGCTGCTTCTACCGATGTTATTGACCTGGCGCCTGTCGACGGCACCCGCCGTGATATCGGCGTTGGTTATCTGCTGGAGTTTTGGGCTCTCGTTAACACCACGGCCACCGCTGCTGGCGCCGCCACCGTCAACGTGCAGTTGCAGACCAGCCCTGACAACAGCACCTGGACGACCATTTATGACAGCGGCGCCCTGGCTCTGGCAGCGCTTAAAGCTGGTAAGCGCGTTGTGTCGGCGAAGGTACCGGCGGGCGTTCTGCGCTATCTGCGTGTGAACTACTCCGTAGCCACCGGCCCGCTGACTGCTGGCGCGTTCACCTCTGGTATCAACCTGGACGTTGATGCTAATACCCCGTACCCGACCCGCTCTAAAGTGACCGGCTAAGGAGATATCGATGTCAGCTGAAAAAGCAAAATACCGCGTGCTGCGTCTGTCCCATATCCATAACAACCTCTGGCCGGAGGGTTCAGAGATTGAGTATGACGGGGTGCCTGGCTCCGCGCTGGAGCCGCTGAACGAAGCGGCGAAGGAAGCAAAGGCGAAGGCAACGCAAAAGGTTGTGGCTCCCGCCGTCGTTAAACCTGAGCCGCTGAACGAAGGCGGTGGTGGCGATGACGAGCTGGATAAGCTCCGCGAAGAGTACGAGCTGCTCTTTAACGAGAAGCCTCATCACAACACCAAAGCCGAAACGCTGCGCGAGAAGATCGCCGAAAAGCGAAAAGATTTAGGCGTCTGAGCCTCAGAATAAACCAGGGGGCTTCGGCCCCTTTCTTGTAGGAGCGTTCTATGGAAATGGTCAATCTCAAAACCGGCACCGACAGCTACCAGGATGAAAGCGGCGAGACCAAAACCCGTGACGAATATCCGTGGGGGCTGTGCATCACGCTGAACAATGACACCCTGAATAAGCTGAAAGCGCAGCCGCAGAATGTAGGCACTGAGGTGATGATCACCGCAAAAGCAGTGATTAAGGGTATCTCGGCGCGTGAAGGCGACGATGGCACTTTCCGCAGCGCGGATCTGCAAATCACCGATATGGCGCTGTCGCCTATTTCAGGTGAGGCGCCGAAGACGGCGGCGCAGACGCTTTACGGTGAAGGGGGCGAGTAATGGCCTCTGTCATTGAGATCTGCAACCGGGCACTGAGCAACATCGGTAATAACCGGAGTATCAACAGCCTTGAAGAAGCCAGCAAAGAAGCCGGGCAATGCTCGCTGTATTACGAGTCGATTCGAGATGCTGTGCTGGCCGACTTTGACTGGAATTTTGCGACCAAGAATATCGCGCTGGCTGACACCAACAACCCGCCGCAGGACTGGGCATTCGCATACACGTATCCGACTGACTGCCTGAAGATTATTGAAATTCCGGTCCCCGGTGTTCGGTATCCAACGGCTGCCATGCGCGTGCAGTATGTGGTCGGCGCGGACAGCGCCGGCACGGGGCGACTGATTTACACCGATCTGCCGCAGGCCTGGCTTCGGTATGTTGCCCGCATCACCGACGTGAACATGTTCGATCCCATCTTCCAGGAGGCTCTATCCTGGCGCCTGGCCGCGGCTATTAACATGGTTCTCACGGGTAATGCCGACCTCGGCAATAATGCCCTGAGTATGTATAGCCGGATCATCCTCAGCGCTGGCTCTCACAGCATGAACGAATCGCAGGAACCGCAAATGCCTGACGATCCTTTTACCGTAGCGAGGATGTGCTGATGGCTGTTAGCTGGATACAACCGAGCTTCTCAGGTGGCGAAATTGCTCCATCGCTCTATGGCCGCATCGATATGGCGAAGTACCAGGTGGCACTGCGCAAGTGCGATAACTTTATTGTGCGGCAGTATGGCGGGGTAGAGAACCGCCCGGGCACGCAGTTCATCGCCGCGGCGAAATACCCGGATCGCAAATGTCGCCTGATACCTTTCCAGTTTTCGACGGTGCAGACCTATGCGCTGGAGTTTGGTCACAATTACATGCGCGTCATCAAAGACGGCGGCCTGGTGCTCACCACCGGCGATGTGATTTACGAGCTGGCGACACCTTATACAGAAAATGATGTTTTCGGCCTGAAATTCACCCAAAGCGCCGACGTGATGACGATCGTGCACCCGTCCTATCCGCCTAAAGAATTGCGCCGGTATGCGCATGACAACTGGCAGATCGTCGATGTGCAGACAACTAACGGCCCGTTTGAGGATATCAACGTCGACGAGTCCAAAACTGTCTGGGCCAGCGCCACCACTGGCACAATCACTCTTACCGCGAGCTCTGCAATATTCGGCGCCGAACAGGTCGGAAAGCTGTTCTACCTCGAGCAGCCAGCCGTTGACTCTGTACCGGTATGGGAAACCAGCAAGAGCACATCGATCGAGGATATCCGGCGCGCCGACAGCAACTACTATCGCGCCAATACCGAAGGAAAAACCGGGACGCTACGCCCATCACACACCGAAGGTATGGCGTGGGATGGCTGGGGCGGAACCGGCGATGATGATACAGGCGTGCAGTGGGAATACCTGCATAGTGGTTTTGGCATTGTGCGGATCACTGCCGTCGTCGGTGACGGGCTGACTGCAACCGCTGATGTGGTTTCTCGTATCCCTGAGAACGTTGTCGGTGCTGACAAGGCCAGCTACAAGTGGGCGCGCTATGCATGGAACAGCGTCAATGGCTACCCGGCGACGGTCGTCTACTACCAGCAGAGGCTGTACTTCGCTGCGTCTCCTGCGTATCCGCAAACCATCTGGGCCAGCCGTACCGGTGACTATAAAGACTTCGGCAAGAGCAACCCGACGCAGGACGATGACAGGATCGTTTATACCTACGCTGGCCGGCAGGTTAACGAAATTCGCCACCTTATCGATGTCGGATCGCTGGTTGTTCTGACCTCCGGCGGTGAGTTTGTTGTGACCGGTGACCAGAATAAAGTGCTTACGCCGTCTGCATTCTCCCTGAGTTCTCAGGGCTCAAACGGCTGCAGCGATGTCCCTCCTATCGCGGTTTCGAATATCGCGCTCTTTATCCAGGAGAAGGGCAGCGTCGTGCGGGATCTGGCCTACTCGTTTGATGTTGATGGATTCCAGGGCAACGACCTGACAATCCTCGCTAATCACCTTTTCCAGAAGCGCAGCATTGTCGACTGGGCGTTTTGTATTGTTCCGTTTTCCAGCGCGTTCTGCGTGCGTGACGATGGAAAATTGCTGGTGCTGACCTATCTGCGTGATCAGCAGGTTTTCGCCTGGTCTCCGCAATCCAGCGCCGGGAAATATGAGAGCACTTGCGGTATCAGTGAAGGCAGCGAGGATGCGATCTATTTCGTGGTTAACCGCACTATCAACGGCCAGACGAAACGCTATATCGAGAGGCTGGCAAGCCGCCAGTTCACCGATGACCTTGACGCTTTCTTTGTCGACAGCGGACTGACCTATGACGGACGCAACACCGGCAGCCGGGCGGCGACTATCACCGGTGGAAGCGGGGACTGGAGTTATCAGGTGCCGTATACCCTGACGATGAGCGGGGCCAGCTATTTTACCGCGGGAGACGTCGGCGCACAGATCCAGTTCCCCTACACAGGAACCGATCCTGAAGATGGTAGCGCCGTTGCCATGCAGCTGCGCTGCGACATTATTTCGGTTGAAAGCGGCAACTCGGTAACCGTCACAGCCAACAGGAATATTCCTCCTGTCCTGCGCAATACCGCCACCACTAACTGGTATATGGCCCGCCAGACATTCGCCGGACTCGATCACCTTGAAGGACAGACCGTCAATGTACTGTCCGACGCCAGTGTAGAGCCGCAGAAAGTCGTCACCGGCGGCGCCGTTACGCTGGAGAAACCCGGCGCAGTGGTCCACATCGGCCTGCCGATTAACGCCCAGTTTGAAACCCTGGACATCAATATTAACGGGCAGGAGACGCTGCTCGATAAGAAACAGCTGATCAATTCCGTGACGCTGGTGGTCAACGCCAGCCGAGGCATCTGGGCATCAACTCCAGGCGGCCAGTGGTACGAATACCCTCAGCGCGAGTTTGAGTTTTACGACGATCCGGTTGATGACGCCACAGGCAAAGTAGAGGTCAAACTCGACAGCAACTGGGATAAAAATGGGCGGGTAAAAATTCGTCAGACTGACCCGCTGCCGCTTTCTGTGCTGGCGGTGATCCCCCGCATCACCGTGGGAGGTTTCTAATGATTAACGCTCAGATAGTCCCGG
The DNA here is from genome assembly GCF_019753495.1 of Klebsiella sp. TF21-TM. Classification (NCBI taxonomy): domain Bacteria; kingdom Pseudomonadati; phylum Pseudomonadota; class Gammaproteobacteria; order Enterobacterales; family Enterobacteriaceae; genus Klebsiella; species Klebsiella sp. TF21-TM. The sequence goes on from NZ_JAIJYL010000020.1 coordinate 13,683, forward strand.
CCACCGCAGCGCACATCGCTGAAATTATCCCCCGCGTGCGCCTGGCAGACATCGAAGAGTTTGCCGCCACGAATGGCTGGAGTGCTTCCCGTGTTCTGGAATGTGGCCTTCGCACATCAACCTTCTGCTGTGCCGGTTTGATAAACGGCCGCGTTGTCACCGTCTTTGGCGTGGCACCCGCTTCAATGATTGGCGGCAGCGGGATCCCCTGGCTTGTCGGCACGGATGATCTGGAGCGCTATCAGCGCACATTTCTGCGCCGCTGCCGGAAGGTGGTTGCTGCAATGCTGTCCGTCTATCCGTATCTCGAAAATTATGTCGATGCCCGTAACCACGTCGCAAAAGCGTGGCTGCACTGGCTCGGTTTTACCCTGGAAGACCCGGCGCCGTATGGTGTGCTCGGCCTGCCGTTCCACCGCTTTTACATGGAGAAAAACTGATGTGTGAACCAGCAACCATCGCCGCCGGCGCAACACTTGTGATAGGCGCTATGTCAGCATACAGCCAGCATCAACAAGGTAAATATGCCCAGGCGGTTGCTAACCAGAATGCTGATATTGCCGAAAATCAGGCGCAGGATGCCGTTAACCGCGGCAATATTCAGGCTGAAGAGGTGCGCCGCCGAAGCCGGCAGGCTGCCGGTACACAGGCCGCGACTATGGGCGCAACCGGGGCCGATCTTTCCTCTGGCACATCATTGGATATTTTCGGTGATACGGCGCAGTTCGGGACGCTCGACGCGCTTACTACCGTGAATAATGCGCAGCGAGAGGCGTATGGGTACCAGGTTCAGGGTATGAATGCGATCGCAGAAGGGAATGCAGCAAAAAGTCAGTCCAACGCTGCTGTAACCCAAACGTTACTCACGGCACCGCTGAAAGCCTATGGCGCGTATCAGACGTTTGGTGGCACATGGAGTCCGTTCACACAGAGCAAGGCCGCACCAATTTCTGCTGCCATCGGCACGCCTTCCGGTCGATAAGGAGAAAACCATGCCAGTTGTACCAACCGTAGCCGGTCGTCAGGTTGAAAGCCGCGGCGTTTCCACTCAGGGATTTCAGGCATTCGATCAACCAAACGCAGGCGATGCGCTGCTGAGCGCGGGAAGCCAGGCGCTTGACGTATTCGGCCAGGCTAAACAGCGCGCAGATGTCGCTATGGCACAGGATGCATCGCTGCAACTGACGCAGACCGCAAGCGATCTGATGACCAACCCGCAGAATGGCCTGCTTAACCTGCAGGGTAAAAATGCCCTCGGCAAGGGGCAGGAATACACCCAGCTCTTTGACGCAAAGGCTCAGGAGCTGGCGATGCAGTTGCCGGAGTCGGCGCGCCAGGGATTCCTGCAGCAGGCTCAGCAGCAGCGCATCCAGTTTACATCTCAGGCTGGCCGGCATGAGATAGGGCAGCTCAATGCGTATGAAGAGGGGCAGTTCCAGGCAACGCTGACCACCGGCGCCAAAACCGCTTCGGCGATGTACGGCGATAACGCCAACTATGTGCTGGCTAATCAGCAGGCGTTTCAGCAAATAGAAACCTTCGGCGCCGCACATGGGTGGAGTCCTGAGCAGATACAGGCCAAAAAGGTGGAATTCAAAGAGAAGGTAGCAGATGGCGCGCTTTCTCAGTGGTCAGCAAATAACGCGATCGGCTTCATTCATAGCAACGGTGAGCTGAGCGATACGGCCGCCGGTTCACGCCGTGCTGTCGCCGGCGGCGGTGAAGCATCAGCAGATGGCCCGCGAGGGGTACGCAACAACAACCCGGGGAACTTAGAGGCGAGCTCTTCTAACCCGTGGATTGGCCAGAATGGTAGTGATGGACGGTTTGCTAAATTCGAGACCCCTGAACACGGGATCCGCGCGCTGGGGCGCAACCTAATATCCTACCAGCGGCAGGGGATTGATACCGTTGGCGAGATCATTAACCGCTGGGCGCCGCCGTCTGACAATAACGACACGGCCGCATACATCAAAGCGGTTTGCGCGCAGCTCGGCGTCACTGCTAACCAGCCTCTTGATGCTTCCAATCCTGACACGCTGCAGGCGCTCTGCGCCGCCATCATCAAACATGAAAATGGCACGCAACCATACAGTTCTGACCAGCTATCAACCGGCGTCAGCGCAGCGCTGGGCCTCTCTCAGTTGCCAACCAGCAATAAACGCTACACCGGCAATGCAGCATTCGACGCCGCAACGCCGGAAGCACAGGCCACTTTTCTGCGCCAGGCTGACCAGATCCGCCGGCAGCAGCAGGCCGAATACAGAACGGCTATCGATAGCCAGGTTCGCGACGCCACCGCGGCTTATATGCGAGGTGTTGAGTTCCCAAACCCGCCAGGGGAAGCTGATTTTATGGCTGCCTACGGCGTGCGGGATGGAAGCCAGCGTTACACCGAATTCAGGAATACGCAGATTGCCGGGCAGTACATTGGCTCATTCCGCAACATGCCGACCAGCAGCATCACGGCATACGTCAACCAGTTGAAGCCGACGCCGGAACAGACAGGGGAGGGTTATGCATCGCGAGCTGAATTATTCGACCAGGTATCAGCCGCCGCTACGAAGGTGATCAGCCAGCGCCAGAATATTCCGTTCAATGCCGCGGTGGACATAGGTGCCTATAAGCCTATCTCAAGTAACAATCCAAACGATATCACTGCTGAAGTAGCCAACCGCTTTTCATCTCAGGATCGGCTGCGTGAGCTTGGAATCAATGCCCCGATACTAAGCAGTGAAGAGGCTAATGCTCTGGCTCAGCAGGTACGCGGAACGCAAAATGTCGACCAGACGATAAAGCTCCTGCAGAACATGGGCGAGACTCTTCCGGCTCCCGCGATGCGGCAGGTTGCGTCAGCCATTGCACCGAGCAGCGCGGCAACCGCCTACTCTGCGCTGTTGCTCGGCACCCCGGATAATCAGTACGACAACACGAAGCCATCGATCGCGTACAGCCAGTTCATTGGCTACAAGCCGACCATGAATAAATATGATGTCTCCAAAGTTATCCTAGCCGGTGATCAACTGCTTAACCCCACTAAGGGCATGAAAGATGCCGGGATCACACCGGTGCAACTACCCAGCGAGGACAAGCTGAAGCGTGCATTTGATGATCAGGTTGGCAATGCATTTGCCAATAACCCGCAGGCCAGACAGCTGAGTTATAGCCTGTTCAAATCCGCTTACGCCGGGATCGCTTACCAGTCTGGAGATGCATCAATGACCCGCACCGATGCGGCTAATTCGGATGTGGTAGAGAAGGCCGCGCAATACGCCACTGGAGGGGTTTACAAAGGCTTCAATGGCGGTGACGTGGTAATGCCGTTCGGCATGGATAAATCCACTTTCAAGGATCGCTACACAGTGGCGGCACAGCAAGCGCTGAAAGACGCCGGACTGAATGAAAATGCCGCTTCAAACTTTACGCCGGTGAACATTGGCAATAACCAGTATCGCCTGGTTAGCGGCAGCGGGCGCTGGGCGACAGACCCAAAAACAAATCAGGCAATAGTCGTGAGGGTTGAATAATGGCCGATGTATTTTCTCTGGCTCCTGAAGGCCAGGCATGGACGGACGATAAAACGACAGCCAACCCGGCGCGGCCAGAAGACTATGATCCGACGTTTTTTCAGGGATCTATTTCCGCACCTGTGCGCGGTGTAGCGGAGGGAACAATCGGGCTGGCGCAGTCTGCCGTTGGTTTCAGCAAGCGACTTATCAGCGATCCAGCATTCACGGCAGATGTGGCGCCGACGGTGAACATTTTCCGCATTATGTTCCCTGACGCTGATAAAGCCCTGAACGACACCTATGACACGATCGGTAAGCAACTGCAGGGCGCGCGCGGTTATGTGAAACCAGACGCCGGCAGTCAGGGTACGGCCGCAGAGGTGCTTTATGGGCTCGGCCAGTTTGCGCCAGCGATTGGTGCCTCAATCATCGGCGGCCCTACGGTCGGCGCCGCCACGGCTTTTGGATCTACCTATGAGCAGTCATATCAGGACTTCAGAGCCAAAGGTGTAGACGAGTCCACAGCGCGTAATCTGGCTGCGCAACAGAGTTCCTTCAATGCCGCAGGCATGGCGCTTCCCGCTGCTATCGGTACAACGCTGGCCACGCGCATTGCGTCAGGTGTCGCAATCAACACAGGATTTGGTGGCCTTAACCGTTATTCAGTTGGCGAAACACTGGAGGAGAAAGGTTATTCCGATATGGCGAAGCAGTACCGGGTATTTGACGGGCAGGCGATGCTGGTTGACGCTGTGCTTGGCGGTGCCTTTGGTGGTGCTCATCACCTGGCATCGCGAAATGCTGATACGCCACCTCCGGCAGATGCCGAAGCGCCGATCCCCGCGGCAGAGGTTCAGAGCGTACCTGACGAAACTGCTTCACCGTCACCGGGAAATGAGGCAGCACCGCAACCTTCCCCGTTAGGTGATGGCCCTACTGCGCCAGAGGTGCCGCAGGTTACCTACGAATCGCGAATGAGTGAATTGCAGCAGAACGCAGATCAGCTTTTATCCCGTGGTGACAGGAAGGTGTGGCAGTCAGAGATTGCTAATGGTGAGCGTACAGTAGCGAAACTTGAGGCTCAGGATAAAGCCATCCGTGATGCAGCACCAACCGGAAGCGGTGGCGCTAATCGCCGTTATTATGCTGAAAACAGGGCGCAGCTTGATGACATAGCCAACCAGCTCGCTACTGCCAGAGAGCGCCTTCAGAATGCCCGCGACACTCTTGCGCCACATCAGCAGGGCGGTCAGTTTTATGAGGCCCGCGCTGATCTGTCCCGTATTCAGCAGGGGATCATCCCTGAAAGTATGCGTGGCCTGGTGCGTGAGACAGAAATTAAACCTAGCGACATCGATGCGGCCCACACTCTGAACGAGGGGCTTTATTACGACATCGAGTCGTCCCCGGTTCTGCATGCCAGCAACGAAAGTATCAACAGCCATGTGTCGGCCATGGATGAAGCGTATCGCCAGCTTTCTGACGGGCAACCGGTGAACATCGGAATGATGGCCCGTGGGCTGGATGGTCCGACGCGGCCCGGCATGCTGGAATCAGCAAACGAGCAGTACCATGCAATGCGGCAGGTTTTCGAAGAGAATGGTGTCATGTATGAAACGCCGTCAGAACTGGCTGGAGAAGCTCCGGCGCCGCGCGCAGAAAGTGCATTTACGGCAGCCGACGAAACTGGCGGGCAGGTCAGTGTTGATCCTGACACCGGCCAGGCGATTTCATCAAACAGTTACGACCTGATGGCCGCACGTGATATGGCAACTGCGAATCCAGAATTAACGATCGCGCACCCTGACACCGGACAGCCAGCAAAACTTTCTGACGTTCTGGCTGAATTTGACGACCAGATCCAGACCGTACAGGCAGAGTCGAAAGTTTATTCCGTTGCAGCAGCGTGCTTCCTGAGGAACCCATAATGAAACAGGCATGTGTTGAAGCCATTGCCCAGACGCTGGGTCGCCAGCCCAAGGCTGATGAGCTGAAAAATATTGAAGACCGGATCAAAGAGGCCGTGCGCGACGTTCACCAGAAAAACGCCCGGGATGGCAAGACTGGTATCCCTGATGCACAGACGTACATGGAGGCCGCTGAGCTTGTGCGTCAGCGCGTTGTGCACGATGTCTATAAGAAGCGCCAGCGCGTCGCACAGAACGCGCTGGCCATCAGCAGGGTAACAGACACCCTCGATGCGAATATCCCGCCAGAACAGCAGACACCCGCCAATTTGCAGCAGTTTATCTTTGCTGGTCGGCGTACCTCTGATGGTAAAGATATTGCCGTGACATCTGCAGAGGAACTGGCGACAGGCGCCTATCAGGACTGGTCGCGCCAGCTCAGCGCTGAACTGCTGAAAGCCGGTGATGACGTTAGAAAATTCTTTGAGCAGAGTAAAGCGCTTGGTGAACAGCGTTTCCGCAGTCTCTTCGACCAGCAGGCTGCTAAATCAGCACAGTTCCAGATCCTGAAGGAGCTTTACGGTGAAGACACCGGTAACCCTCAGGCGAAGAAAATCGCACAGGTTTGGAATGACGTAACCAGCCGGGCACGGCAGGAGATGAACGACAACGGTTTTGATATCGGGTTGCGCGACGACTGGCATTTGCCGTATGTAGACGACGCCGATTTTATCCGCAACGCCGGGCGCGATGAGTGGCTGGCATCTTTGCCGCTGGCAGAACAGGCTAAGGCGCGACTTTCAGGCCGCCAGCCGCCGATTGAGTTTGCACGGCAGGCATGGGTGGATGACGTTTACAACACCCAGGATCGCAGCAATTACGTTAATCCTGACGGCAGCCCGATGAATGACATCGAGTATCGCCAGGCGCTGGAAGCGATCTTTGAAACGAAGGCCACCGACGGTGCCAACAAAATCGACCCGGGCGCATTCATGGGGACCGGCGGGATAAAGAACCGCGGTTCCCAGAGCAGGGTAATGGCGTTTAAAGACGCCCAATCCCATTTTGCCTACATGGAGCGCTACACTCAGCAGCCGGTGGCGGGTGTAATGATGTCGCACCTGCAATCTTCCTCTCGCGATTTGGGGGTTGTGAAAGCATTCGGACCTGATGCTGCAAGAAACTTTTCCCTGGTACTGGACCGTGTCTATCAGCGTGCGGTGACCGGCGGAAAAGAAGTCGGCAAGATGAACGATGAGCGCAAGATGGTCGAGCGCATGTTTAACTCAATGGCCGGCCTTAATGGTGCGGCCACATCGAGCGTATTCACGTCAGCTGTTGGCGGTCTCCGTAACCTTATGACCAGCGCCATGCTCGGTACCAGCGTTCTGACCGCAACCAGCGATCAGGCTATCATGCGCGCGAATGCGCAGGCATTAGGCTTTGACCGTAATGGCATGCGGCTCTCTGCAAATACGCTGAGAAACCTGTTTAACGGCGATGCGAAGCGCGCGAATGCGGAGCTTGGCCTGCTGGTAGATTCGCATGCTGCTGTCGTCTCTAAGATGGGAGGTTTTGACCTGTCTCGCGGCATTACCGGCTGGTTTGCTGAGAAAACCCTGAAGTGGTCCGGGCTGATTGCAATGGACCGGGCAAACAAGGCGTCATTTGGCCTGCTGATGTATAAAAACATTGGCGAGCTAACCCGCAAATTTAAGACCCTTGATGAAGTTAAGGGCTCAGATAAAACCATCCTGGCAAATAAGGGATGGAGTAATGAGGACTGGGCTATCATGGCAGCGGCAGAGCTGCGGCCAATGACTACAGCAGGACATATGGGCATGACGCCGGACGCTATTTACGCCGTTCCGGATGAGGTGATCACCAATATTATGGCTGACAGGATCGCCCAGGTGCGCGCCGGTAGTGATACGGCACTGGCAGCTCTTGGCGATATGTCACCTGAACGCCTGAAGCGGATGAAGGAAGCATTCGACGCAGAGGCCGAGCAGACGATTACTCGCATGGTGCGTAACGCCCGGGCGGAAGCTGCTCAGAAATTGCTGGGGATCACTCATGGTGAGATGACCAGCGCAGTGACAACGGCCACCGGTCTGGATACCTACGCCCGCGATGATGCAGGCCAGCTGCTTAAAAGCTTCATGCTCTTTAAAACCACGCCGTTCGCTGGTTTTCGCCAGTTGGTTAACAGGGCGAGCGATCTGGATACTGTGCCAGCCATCAAATTCCTGGCGTCCTATATTGCGGGTACGACGCTGGCCGGGATGTTTGCTAACCAGATGAACAGCCTGCTGACAGGCAATGACCCGCTGGACATGACAAAGCCTACCACTTGGGTGCAGGCGTTGCTGAAAGGCGGTTCGTTCGGTATCTATGGCGATTTCCTGTTCCAGGATCACACGCAATATGGGTCAAGCATCGCGGCCACAATTGGCGGTCCGGTATTGAGTTTCGCCGAACAGCTGACAAAGTTGCTGATCACCAACCCACAGAAAGCGCTTCAGGGAGAAGATACTTCTTTCGGCGCCGATGCGCTAAAGACCGCTCGGATGATCACCCCGTTTGCCAACCTCTGGTATGCTAAAGCCATTACCAATCACCTGATCCTGCAACAGCTTCAGGAGATGGCAAACCCAGGGTACAACGACAGGGTAAGGGACCGCGCGCAGCGGGAATTCAACACAACGAGCTGGTGGGAGCCAGGAGATACCTCTCCGCGCCGCGCCCCAGATCTTGGAAAGGCGGTGGGGAATTGATGGAAATAATGATGAATATTGCGCTGATATTTTTTTGGTTTGTAGTCGTCGTTGTTTGTGGAACCGCTTATTTCTTTACGATTATATTTGCTCTTAAGAAAGGCTGGATTGGTGATACAAGTTCGAAGGTCATATATTTTATAACCTTCGTTATTCTGGCGGCTGTAGTGTACAAGCTACCATTAGTGTGACATGTCACAAAGGCCGCTTTCGCGGCCTTATTTATTACTGACCGCCGGGGCGAGAATCAGCAGAACGGCCGCCGCAACGCGATCCGTCAGCAGCTGTATCATTATCATGCTGGCAGTTACCAGCAAAAGCCTGTGTAGCAGAACCCAGAGACATCAGAACAAACAGGACAGCGATTACTTTTTTCATTTTTACTTACCGTGCGTAGACCACTGAATGTGGCGATGTGATTGTAGAATTATGTTCGGTTTTTAGCCATAGAAGATTCCTAGTCTGGTAAGGTTCCGTTACCTCAGATGCTGCCGCAACTGCATTGCGCAGAAATCCAGGTGTGTTTGCAGCTCCCGCATAGACAACTGCGAGCTTGTCACATAATTAACCAGTGCCACCAGTTCCGCCGCCGCACCGCTGACATCGTGGCCGTCTCGCTCCATTTCCCTGAGCAACTCCATCAGCTGTGATTTTACAACCAGGGATCTGACCCCTTCCGGGGTGTGAATACGATCCGCAAAACCTTCGTCGACAGGATACTGGTACCGCTCTGGCATTAGGAATACTCCCATAAATACTGTATATATATACATATATCAAAAGGTAACAAAGTTTTCCAGAGCTCTTTTGTTTACCTTAATGGTAATGTTTTTGCTCGTTTAGATCTGTTTTATTCATATATGGTTTGATGGGTAATAGAATGATCTCCAGTGTGGCGCGCCGGGCGCTGCGACATCCGGAGATTTCATATGACGGTCTCAACCGAAGTCGACCATAACGACTACACAGGGAACGGCGTTACCACATCTTTCCCGTACACGTTCCGCATCTTCAAGAAGTCAGATCTCACCGTCCAGGTCGCTGACATTAATGAAAATATTACGGTGCTGACTCTGGATACTGATTACTCCGTTACCGGGGCAGGTACCTATTCTGGCGGGAATGTTGTGCTGATGTCCCCGCTGGCCAACGGATGGCAAATCTCTATCTCACGTGATCTGCCAGTTATCCAGGAGACTGACCTACGCAACCAGGGGAAGTTCTTCGCAGAAGTCCATGAGGATGCGTTCGACAAGCTGACCATGCTTATCCAGCAGTGCTTTAGCTTTCTCCGCCTGGCGCTGCGCAAGCCGTCGTTCATTGCGAACTATTATGACGCACTCAACAACCGCATTCGAAACCTGCGTGACCCGTCACAGGCGCAGGATGCGGCCACGAAGAATTATGTTGATGGGCAGATCGCTGACAACACTAACGCTTGGAAAGCTGGTGATGCCATTCTTGATCAGAAAATTGACAGTAATTTTGCGAGAACTCTACGGGTTCCAGAAAGCACTGTTGACCAACTAAGCCCGGTATCTGTTCGGAAAAACTCGTTGTTAGGATGGGATAGCAACGGTAAGCCAATACCAGTTTTTTCGATGACAGATACAGCAGATCTTGCCATTAAATTAGCATCAACTGATCCTGGTCTTGGTGCTTTCTTAGTTGGCTTCATGAGGCAGTGGGAGTTAAGTTCAATTGTTAATATTTCCACTGCGCTTAATGCTAAACCAGTAAATCTATGGGAGTACTATCACCTTACCACAACGAAAGTTGTGCTTGGGAATGAAGTTACCAACTGGTCTAATGCTTTGATTCAGGCATTAAAAGATGCAGGTAAATATCATAGGCAACTCGAAATTCCTGGCGGTGAATATTACATAGAAAAACTACCAGAGTTTACAAACTTAAGTGCATCTCCATCGCTTACTCAAATGACGCTTTATTCTATAGTTGGCGAAGGTCATGATCAAACAATTATTTGGTCAGATAGCGTTGAAAATGGAGTTTTATCATTTACGTCATGCAGATTCTACTTCAAGAATTTCAGCATGGAGAGAAGAGGTGTTTCACTAAGTGATACAGCAACTAGTGGAATATCATTAATTCAGCTTGGGAAATCCAATGTTTCATCTGCGGTTAGACTCGGATATGCAGAAAACGTAAGGTTTAATAACTCAGGGATGGGATTGAATATAGATCATGCATGGGATTGTGTATTTATAAATTTAATAGTTCAAAACTTTGGTGCTACAGGGATTCGTATAGGAATTCATGCAAGTGATAATAATAATAACCTTATTTTTATCAGGCCTCAGATTGAAACATGTAGATATACTGGAACAGATCTTTGCCGTGCATTTGCTCATATGAGTGGACCTGGAGGGTCTACGAGAAACCACGGCATAACTTTAGTTCAACCACATTTCGAGCCAGGAAATTTTAGATGTTCAAATTTATATATGGCATACCCGCAAAACTTTACTGTGATAAATCCACAGTTTAACAGGAATGACACTGGGGTTGTTTCATCAATAGACCCATCCATTGCAGCACCTATAATTTACTGCTCTGACGGGGTCAATGTTCGTATATCAGGCGGGCAAATGCAACATATTGGTGTCAGAAGTGACACCGTATCTCCGGTAATGAAATTTGCTGGTATACAGAAGTCATTTAAATGTGATGGTTACATAGAAACAGGACGGACATCAAGAACTGATTTTCAATCAGCTATTGATATTTCGCTTAATACAAATGGCTTTCGTGAACTTGACTTTAACGGTGCATCGATTAACTCTTTTAACCAGATGAGCTCAATTGGATCAAGGGTTAGGATAGGCCCACTTAATGATCTGCAAAAAGTATTCGACCTTGTTGGTGAAAGTTTTATGCCAACTGGATCAACAAATACTGCTCAAAAAATTATAGGTAAATATTCAAATACTCAGGATCAGTCTACACCTCAAACTGATATTTTCGAGATAACTAGCGAGGGGCATGTAAGATTTAAGGCCTACTTAGGGCAAAAAATAACACTAGCCGCAGGTGCGATCGCCACAATTAATATTGGGGAAGGAGTTCAGCAGAGGAGAGGAAAATATGGAGTATACGGGCTGGAGCTAAATAATCAGTTGTTTACAGAGTTTTTTAACGTACCAAGTCAGGCTCCTGTGTCGATTGCAACAGGCACGTCAGTAAATCTTTCTGCTACACAGCCTGATGTTTCAATTACAGGTAAATTATGCGTGTATCAGAATTCTCAATATATTGTATTAGAGAATAGATTATTAACGTCAGTAACCGTCGCAGTTTTATTTTATTCCTGCTAAGGGGGGGGTTATGTCTCTGTTATTATATCGTTCAAATAAGGTAGTTGAAGCAATGGAAATTGTAAGTGTAGTTATAAACCCTGATTATTCTGCTGTTCTTAGTAATTCAGAAGGGTTTAACATCACCGTATCTTCAGATTTCGTTGTCAGAGAGAAGCCACGGATCGGTGGTTATTATATGAAAAATCATGATGGCTTTGAAGCCTACATTGATAAAGACGTATTTGAAACAGACTTCTCGGAAGATCAAGAAGTTTGATAACTATTACCATTTATTCATAAACGGTTTATTGTGTATGATGAGCTTACCAAACTAAGGAGGTTCATCATGCATAGTAAACGGTGGTCATCATGTCTGCATCGCTAACCGCTGATACGATAAATCAGGGGCTTAGCTACGGTGCGCTGGCGGCAGTAATCGCCGGCGTACCTCCTGAAGTGGCGCTGGGGTCGCTGGCTGGGGCGGTAATTTTTGTTACCTCTGCTGTTGAGTATCCGGTCAAGCGCCGCGTTCTCCTGGCGCTACTCAGCTTTCTATGCGGTCTTCTCTTCTACAAACCCACAGCATCAATCCTTATCGGCGTTGCCAGCATGATCCCAACCATCACACAGGACTCGTTCGAGCGGGGCATTGTCTACTCCGCCGGCGCGTTCGTTGCGGCGATTGTCGCTGTGCGGGTTGGGATATGGCTGTATCACCGCTCTGACAATCCGCGCGATTTAATCCCGGGAGGAAAAGACGATGACAGGCCATGATCTGCTGCTTATCGCTAATGCAATCATCTGCGGCGGGATAGCGCTGCGGGTGATGTTCTTCCAGCGCAACGGATCGCGCCACCGCCGCTGGGGTGGGTGGATAGCCTATTTCCTCATCGTGGCGGCGGCCAGTATCCCGCTGCGTACCGCGTACTCATACCTGTACCACTTCCCCATGACCGCAGATCTTTCTGAGGTCGTTATCAATGCTGTGATGTTCGCCGCGGTGCTGAAGACGCGCGGCAACGTTGTGCAAATCTTCAAGATATCGAGGTCATCATGAGTGAGTTACCCTGGATTACAGAAGCACGTAAACATATTGGCCAGATGGAAATTAAAGGACCACGTCATAACCCACTGATTATTCAATTCTGGAAAGACATTAAGCGTGGTGGGATTAAAGATGATGAAACGCCATGGTGCGCCGCATTCGTAGGTGCAATGCTCGAACGAAGTGGAATTAAATCAACACGCTTCGAATCTGCAAAATCCTATCTCAACTGGGGGGTTCAGATTAAAGAACCAGCTTATGGTTGTGTGGTTGTATTCAGCCGTGACGGCGGAGGCCATGTCGGATTTGTTGTCGGGAAGAAAAAAAATGGCGACCTGATGGTTCTTGGCGGGAACCAGTCTGATGCAATTAACATTCGTTCATTTTCCAAGGAAAGGGTTACCGGATACCGTTGGCCGGTTAATGTGGCGAAGGATAGTAGAGAGTTACCGTTAATGACCGGTTCCGAGTCGGTAAATGAATCATGATCACGGCATTCGTGAAAGCGTACTGGAAACAGTTGCTTATCGTGTCGATGCTTGCTGCTCTGGTGACCGGAGGCGTTGTAGCCTGGAATGTTCACGGTGACAGGCAGTACGACGCCGGTTATGCGCAGGCGAAGGCAGACCGCAAAGCAGAAGATGATAAAGCCCGTCAACATGACGAACAGGAGAAAGCAACCAATGAACGTGAGGCGCAGCAGAGGATCGACCAGGCGCGCAATGATGCTCTTGATGCTGCCGCTCGCGCTGGCCGGCTGCAGCAGCAGCTCGTTGCCATCCGTGAGCAGCTCAGGCAGTATAACGCCACTGTCGGCGCTGGGACGTCAGCCGCAGACACCGGAGTTTTGCTTGCCGACGTGCTCGAAAAATCTCTCGAACGAAACCGGCAACTGGCAGAATACGCTGACCGGGCAGCTGAAGCCGGAAGAGTCTGTGAACGGCAATATGACGAACTGACGAAACGGGGCACAATTTCCCAGTGACGGTATATAAAACGGTATCTGGGATTTTGTTTTTAAAAATGTTGTTTTCAGTCAATTGGTTACGACATCTGTAAATAATTGAGTGGGAATGATTTAACGTCTGGCAACAGCCTGCACGTAAAAGCAGTAAAGTACCTCTAAGCCCGCGTAACTGCGGGCTTTTTTGTTTTTATGTCTGGCACTTTCTGGCAGCTGTTAGCAACGGGAAGCACGGTTTTTTCAATGGAATTTTTGATGGTACTCTCTGGTTTTGAATTTTGATCTCCTCCCTGAAAACAGTGCCAGGGTCACCTTGCTGGTGTGGATTTCACGGCGCTCACGAGAGTGCTACCAGTTGGCCGCCAAGCCCAGGGAGCGCGGCCTGCAGTATCTGGAAAACCTGACGCTGCTGATCGAAAGTACTTCAGGGAACACCAGCGCATCATGCCCGAAGCCAAGGGCAACCTGATCTACACCTCGTTGACGGTTGGACAGGTCGCCGACAGCCTGGGGGTCGTCGAGCAGGCTTACTTCTCACGGTTCTTCAAGCGCACCACGGACCTGACCCTAAAGGCGTTTCGCCTTCAGCGCCGGGAAATCTAGCCTTCGCTCAACTTCACCAGGCTGAACAGCATCTCCAGCACCGGCGTGGCGACGCCCAGGCGCTTGCCGCGCTCGACCACCGCGCCATTGATGAAATCGATCTCGGTTTTGCGACCTGCCTCGACATCCTGCAGCATCGACGGTTTGTGCTGCTGGTGATTGCGAAAGGCATAGTCGACAGCAGCGATAACCCGCCGCTGATCAGCATCAATGCCAGCAGCCTGTGCAACCGCCACGGTTTCGCTGACGATGCGGGAGGTCACCTGCCGTCCCTCTTCAGCGTGGCCGAGCGCGCCCACGGTCCTGCGGGTCACCGCGCAAACCGAATTGAGCGCTGCGTTGAACGCCACCTTCTCCCAGATCGACACCTGCACCTGCGGATCGGCCTCGCACGGCAAACCGGCCTGGCTAAAATTCGCCGCGATTTCGTGCACGGTCGGGCTGTCCTTACCATTGCCTGCCCAGATATTGATGTGCCCTTCGCCGTGGCTGTGCACCACGCCAGGCGCGACAAGGTCTGCCGGCAAGTTGGTCATGCCGACGATGATGCGCTCGGCCGGAACCACGCGGGCGATGAGCTCGGCATTGCCCAGCCCGTTCTGCACCGAAAGCGCCCAGGTCTGCGGCCCCACCAGGTGGCGCACTGACTCGATGGCGGCGGCGGTATGAAACCCCTTGGTAAAGATCACCAGCAGGTCGAAGTGGCCTGTCACTTGGTGTGCACGAGAGATTGGCACCCAGACGCTTTCCTGTACGTCAGGCGTCTCCAGGCGCAAGCCCTGGCGAGAGATGACCTCGATGGTCGTCTCCGACGCCTCGACGAAAGACACGTCCTGTCCAGCCAAGGCCAGGCGCGCACCAAACAGGCCGCCCATCGCCCCTGCGCCCACTATTGCAATTTTCATCGCTGCTCCTTCGAGTAAATGAATGGCCACTTCAGGAAGCCATTCTCTGTCTCACAAATAAATGCGTACCTGGCAAAACATAAATGCCGTCTATGTCCTGAGGCATTGCACCACCGCTAACCCACGCCATGCCCGCCGATTGTCAGGGTGGTCATGGCGCCGTAACTCTTGTTGTCGATATCGCCATACAACGCTTTGCCGTCTTCACGGTTCTGGGAGTGGCGCAACTCGGTCTGCAACGAGTAGCCGGTCGACAAGACGGACGGTTGGACAAGTCCAGGTAATGCTGCTGATAAATGTCCTCGATCTGGCCGTAGAAATCAGAAGAATCACGGCGTCAGTGGATTCGCAGGACCAGGCGCAAGCCGGAAGGGACCTGCGCCAGTGTGCTAGAACGGGTATTTGCGTGGTGTCATCTGCACGCTGATCCAGTGATCGGTGGTGAATTCCTCGATTGCCCACTCACCATTGAAACGCCCCAGCCCCGAGTTCTTCTCACCGCCAAAGGGAGCGTGCGCCTCGTCGTTGACCGGAATGTCGTTCACATGGGTCATGCCAGCCTTGATTCGACGCGCGAAACGCGCGCCGCGCTCCAGGTCGGCGGTGAACACGGCGCTAGATAGCCCGAACTCGCTGTCGTTCGCAAGCGCCAGCGCGTGGGACTCATCTCGCGCGCGCTGAATGCCGACCAGCGGGCCGAAAATTTCCTCGCGGGCGATCTCCATTTCTGCCGTCACATCGGCGAACACGTGAGGCGGCAGCAGTTGCCCACGCACGTCACCTTCGACGACCGGACGGGCACCCTCCTCCCTGGCCCGCGCCACCTTGCTCAGCAACGTGTCCAGTTGCTTGCGGTTAATGATAGGCCCGACCACGGTATCCGGCTCGCTGGGGTCGCCCACCTTCAACGCCTTGACTCTTTCGGCATAGCGCTCGACGAAGCGGTCATACAGTGCGTCCTCGACGATGATGCGGTTGATCGCCATGCAGATCTGCCCCTGGTGCAGGAACTTGCCCATCACCGCCGCTGCTACCGCCTGCTCCAGGTAGGCATCGGCCAGCACCACGAACGGGCTGTTGCCGCCCAGCTCCAGTGCCACGTGCTTGAGGTGCTTGCCACCGCTGGCGATACGGCCAATGTTGGCGCCCACAGGGGTCGAGCCCGTGAAGGAGATGAATTTGGGTACCGGATGCTCGACGAACGCATCACCAATCTCGGCACCAGAGCCGACCAGCACGCTAATCACGCCTGCCGGAACGCCGGCTTCCTCGAAGATGCGCGCGGCCAGCAGGCCGCCCGTCACGGGGGTATCGCTCGCGGGCTTGATCACCACGGCATTGCCCAAGGCCAATGCCGGTGCCACCGAACGCTGGGTGAGGTGGAGCGGGAAGTTCCATGGGCTGATCACCCCCACCACACCCAGCGGCTCTCGGTAAACGCGATTTTCCTTGCCCGGGACGTTGGACGGCAGAATGCGCCCGTGCACCCGCGCCGGAAAAGAGGCTGACTCCAGGGTGATGCTGCGCGCAGCACCCCACTCGATTTGCGCCTTGATGCGGGTACTGCCCGACTCGCGGATGATCCAGCCGATGATCTCCTCGCGACGCTCATCGAAGATCTGCACCGCACGGTGCAGGATGGCAGAGCGCTGCCCCGGTCCTATCATCGCCCACTCGACCTGGGCGCGCTGCGCGGCCTGATAGGCTTCGTCCAGGTCATCGCGGGTAGCCTGCTTGATCTGCAGCAGGGTTTCTCCGTTGTACGGATCGCTGACCTGCAGTGATTGCGGCGCACTGCCTTCACGCCATGCGCCGGCAATCGGCAGCAGGTGAAGATCGCGATACGGCGTGTGATTGACTTGACTCACGGAATATCTCCTTTATCAGTATTGGGCACGTTGTTCAGTGATGGGTGTCTGCCGGCTGGGCATTCAAGCCCACGCTGGCAACGGCCCTTCTTTTGATCATGGCAATGGCGAAAATCGCCACCAATCCGGGGACCGCGCAGAGAATGAAATTGAGCTGCAGTGGCAGGTTAATGCTCAGCATCAGGCCGCCCATTGCCGGGCCAGCCACGGCCCCGAAACGGCCAATTGCCGAACACCAACTCACGCCCGTCGCACGGATCTCGCTCGGGTACTGCTGTGCAGCGAAGGCATGGATGACGGCCAGGGTGCCGATGGTGGTGGCACCGGCGATCAGCAACATAGCGTTGAGCAGCAGCGGGCCAGGCTTGATACCCAGCGTGCAGAGTGAGATCACCGCCAGCAGGAAGAACAGTATCAACGTGGGCTTGCAGCCCCAGCGATCGGCGAGCCAGCCACCACCCAGGGCGCCGAAGGTGGCGCCAATGTTCAAGGTCACCAGGAACATCAGGCTCGAACCCAGCGGGAAGCCACCGGAGACCATGATCTTCGGCAACCAGGTATTGAGCCCATAGACCATCAGCATGCACATGCCAAACCCCAGCCACAGGAACACCGTACCCACGCCACGTCCTTCGGTGAACAGACGCGACAACGGTGCCGCGCTCGAAGTGCGTACGGGCGCATCGAAACGTACCTGGTCAGCGTCGACGGCGGGATCGATGCGTTTGAGCAGCGCACTGGCCGCGGCCTTGTCCTTTTTCAGCAGGAAGTTCAGCGACTCGGGCAGTTGGCGGTACATCCACGGCAGGAACAGCAGCGGGATGCCGCCCACCAGAAACGTTGCCTCCCATCCAAAGCGAGGAATGATAAACATGGCTACCAGAGCCGAAAAAATTGCCCCGATCGAGTAGAAGCTGAGCATGATAGTGGTCATTCGGCTGCGACGTGCTTTCGGTGTCAGGTCATTCATCAACGCGACGATGTTGGGGATCGCCCCGCCCAGCCCGACGCCGGTGACGAAACGCAGAGTTGCGAAACTCTCCGCATCCCAGGCCCATGCGGTACCCAGCGTGCAAACACTGGCCAGCGTCATGGCGCTGAGAATAACTTTGCGCCGTCCCAGGCGATCTGCCAGCGGGCCGATGACGACAGCGCCGAACATCATGCCGAACAGCGCGGCACTGCCCATCCAGCCGGCAATGACCGGAGTCAATGCCCAATGCTCCATCAATTGCGGCACGACAGAGCCGTAGATGACCAGGTCATAGCCATCGAACAGCATGATGAAGGAACACCAGAAGAGTAGGGTATAGTGGAGTTTTCCAAGCGGAGCGGAGCCCGCGACATCCAAGGCACGTCGTTGAGTCATTGTTGTATCTCTTATTGTTGTTATCAAGATTAGTGAGCGAGGCGCCGGCGGCGACCACGTTCACATGAGGTTAGTGAGGCTGGATGGTCAGGGTCGGCACCTCAATGACGGTGGGTTCATTGGCGTCCAGCGCAGTTCGTAGTGCCGCTTCGAAGCTGTCCCGGGTATCGGTGTGTACGGCCTTGACCCCATAGCCTTTGGCAATGGCACAGAAGTCCAGGCCGGGAACGTCGAGGCCAGGGGAGTCCTCGGCCTTGAGCACCCCGGCAAACCAGCGCAGGGCACCGTAGGTGCCGTTCTTGAGGATGATGAACACCACGGGGACCCGGTATTGCGCGGCCGTCCAGAGCGCGGTGATGCCGTAGTTGGCAGAGCCATCACCGATCAGTGCGACGACTCGTCGCTGCGGTTGGGCGAGCTGCACGCCAACGGCGGCCGGCAGGCCGAAGCCCAGGCCACCCGCTGCCGGGAAGTAATAGCTGCCTGGATGACGCAGGTTCATGCGCTGCCAGAATGCCGTGGTTGTCGAGGTCGATTCCTTGACATAGATGGCATCGTGCGGGGCGACCGCATCGAGTACATCGAACAGCGTTTCCGGGTGCAGGTGGTGCGGCTCGTCGGTGACACACTCAGGCGCAGCGAGTGCTTCTGGATACGGCCGGGACTGCTGGACGACTTCTTCGGCCAGCACGCGCAGGGTTTCCCTGATGTCGCCGACCAGCGCATGGCCCATGGGTGCTCGTGTAGCCTCTAGCGGATCGGAGGTGATGTGCAGCAGTTGCGCCCCGACCGGCAGGTAATCACCGGGGGCAAACTGGTGATAACGGAACACCGGCGCACCCACCACGATGATCAGGTCATGGCCTTGCAGGGTCTTGCTGATGCCAGCGATAGCCGCTGGCAGCACGCCCCGGAAGCTGGGGTGACGGGTAGGGAACGGGCAGCGCGACGCCGACGGGGCGATCCAGACGGGCATGCGCAGCTTGTCAGCCAGAGCCACTGCGTGGTCGTTGGACAGCGTCGCATCGACATCGGGGCCCAGTACCAGCACCGGATTGCGAGCGTCTTGCACTTGCTGGACCAGCACCTGCAGTTGCCGAGCGTCTGGCGTACCGGCCGTCTGCACGTCGCGCTCGATCAGGTGCTCGACGCCGGGTCCCGAAGGCTGATCCCAGTCATCGTAAGGAATCGACAGGTACACCGGTGCTTTCGGCGTGGTGTTCGCATAGTGGATCGCCTGGCTCAGGGCTCGCGGTACGTCCTGGGCGTTGGCCGGCTCGTAGCTCCACTTCACCAGCGGCTTGGGCAGTTGCGTAGCATCGACGTTGGCCAGCATGGCCTCTACCCCGATCATCGGTCGCACTTGCTGACCCGCGGTGATCACCAAGGGGCTGTGCGAGTACCAGGAGTTGGTCAGCGCTCCCATACCGTTACCCGTGCCTGCCGCAGCATGCAGGTTGACGAACGCCGGCTTGCCGCTGGCCAGCGCATAACCGTCGGCCATGCCCACCACCGCACCTTCGTGAAGGCCGAGTACGTACTGAAAGTCTTCCGGGAAGCTCTTCAGGAACGGCAGTTCGTTGGAGCCGGGGTTGCCAAAGATGGTGGTCATGCCGTGGCGGCGCAGTAGCGCATATGCAGCGGAGTGAATTGTTTTCATAAAGTTAATATTCAGTAAATGTAATGTAGTTCAACTGTAGAAAGATGACTAAAATCGATCAAATAAATACTTTGACTTCAGCGCATAGACACTATCTATATACAACTGGAGATTAGCCAATGGCCGGTTTCGACCTCAACCTGATCACGACTTTCGTCACGCTTTATGAAACCCAGAGTGTCACCGTGGCTGCCGAGCGACTCTGCGTAACTCAGCCATCAGTGAGCTATGCATTGGCCAAACTCAGGGAACAGTTCGATGACGCCTTATTCGTACGTAACCAACAAGGCATGCAACCTACGCGGTTGGCTACTCAGCTCTATGAGGGATTCAAGGAAGCCAGCCGTAGCATCAATGATGCCGTTTCCGAGGCACGCAAATTTTCCCCATCAACCTCAAAGCGACGTTTTCGCCTTGCCTTGTCGGATTTGGGCGAAATTGCGTTGCTGCCAAGAGTGCTCGACCGTCTCAACCAGATAGCGCCCAGTATCGAGCTTGACATCGTGCCGCTTGAGATCGACCAGGTTGCAACATGGCTGAACGATGGGCATATCGACGCGGCTATCTGTAGTCAGATATTGCCGGGGGCCGGCATTGCCCACCAAAGGCTGATGAGCGAGCAATACTGTTGCCTGGTCGATGACGCTCATCCACGTATTGGCACGCAGATGAACATGCAGCAATTTCTCGCCGAACCCCATGCAATTGTCACCCGAACATCCGGCCATGGCATGGTAGAAGACGTCCTGAAAAAAATGGCCGTCGAGCGCCGAGTGCGGCTACGCATCCCACATTTTTCGGTACTGCCAAAGATCATCCCCGGGACCGAGATGATCACTATCTTGCCCTATCGCATTGCCTGGAGCTTTTGCGAGTTTCCAGGAGATAAGCCATTGAAAGTCGTCGCTCTACCTTTCGAGGTACCATCTTTCGAAGTGACCCTGCACTGGCATTCGCGAAGTGAAAAATCCACTTCACTGAAGTGGTTTTGCGAGCAGATTGAGGCTGCACTTGGTGAGCCTTAAGACCGCTACCGGCAGATTCTGTTGAAAAAGTAGCGACCTCTCCGTTTTACTGGTCTGTGCGGGGCTATTGATAATAGAGTGCGAGTCATCCCCGGCGTTAGCTGAAAGAAACGAAACCCTCTGTTTTTACAGAGGGTTTTTTACTTTAGACATCCCTTTAATCCCGTCGTCCCAGAAGGTTATCTGGCAGGGTGAGGTTTCCTTGTGAATTCCCCGTTTGCGGTTCCGGCAGATGTTCAGCTGGCCCATTTTTTGCCGCCGCCGTGCGGAGCGCGGAAAGTTTACCCGGCTGTACCTTACCCGCCCCACGCACCATCGCCAGCGCCAGTCCGGCAACGATCAGCGTTAACCCGGTGGAAATCCACATTCCACCCACGATACCCAGCCGATGGTTCAACCATGCGTAGGCAAAGGGGGAGGCAGCCGCCATCAGTTGCCCGGGGATCAGCAGGAGACCCGTGCGGCTGGCGTAGCTTTCTGCGCTAAACAGCGCCAGCGGCAGCGTCGCTTTAACAATCGTCACCAGCCCGTTTATCGCGCCATAGCCGAGCACAAACCCGGCTGCGCACCCGGCATAAGCTGTGCTGCTCACGCCAACGAGAAAACAGAGCGGCATGGCGAGCGCGGTAAAACGCGTCAGCGCGAGCGGGGTGACGCGTCGACCGGCCAGCACTTCCCCCAGCCGGGCGCCGGTCTGGCCCAATCCCCACAGCATTCCGAGGGCAACCGGCAGGCCAAAGTGGCTGATAAACTCCGGCAGATGGGTGGAGGTGCCGGTGGAGATGAAGGTGATCAGCGCAATAAAGAGCGCATAACGTATGCCGTTACGCCGATCGCCATCCGCTGTCGGAGCTTTCGCTTTCGTCGGTGAGCCGAGCCGCTGGCGGGGCAGCTGATAACTCAGCCATGCGCTCAGCAGGCCAAACAGCGCATAGATCCGCAGGGCATCCTGCCAGGACATCACCGTGAGTAAAGCCTCCCCCAGCGGCCAGAAGAGGGCAGAGGCCAGGCCGCCGGCGAGGGTGATGTGAGAGATGGTTTTCCGCGCCTGCTGGCCGTAAAGATTCACTACCGCGGCGAACAGGGCGTCATACAACGACAGCCGCATGCCGACGCCGGTCAGCAGCCAGGCGCCGTACCAGCCGACCAGCGAAGGGCGCCAGGCCATCATCGCGCAACTGGCGGCTATCAGTAAGGTTCCGCTGGTGACCACCAGCCGTCCGCCAAAGCGAGCCAGCAGCCTGGCGACCAACGGGGAGACCGCAGCCATGATCAGCATCGCAAGCGTCAGGCCAAGATAAATCTGCGGCGAGCTCCATCCCTTGTCGGCGGCGATTGCTCCGGCAAAGGTGCCGGGCATATAAAAAGAGATACCCCAGTTGATCAGTTGCTGAGCGCCCGCCGTGAAGGCGAGGCGTCGGGGAATAGCCGGTGTTTCCATGGTTTTTCATTCCGTTAAGACAGTTGTCCTGAGCATACCCGGCAGGCTATTGTTCTGGCAGAGCGGCCACCTTATGCGCGGTATAAGAGAAACTTTGCATGACAACACTGAACCTGGGAAACCTGGCGACCTTCCGGCTGGTCGTACAGCGCGGCAGCTTCTCCGCCGCCGCCGACGCGCTGGGGATCTCCCAGCCTGCCGTTAGCCTGCAGGTGCGTCAGCTGGAGCAATTTTTACAGACTCGGCTGCTGGAGCGCACCGGGCGTGGGATCAAGGCGACGGCGGCGGGTATGGCGCTGCTGGCCCACAGCGAGCAGATCGATCGGGCGGTGAATAGCGCGGTGCAGTCGGTCAGCGCATTTAGCCAGGAAGTTAATGGCTCGTTGACGCTGGGGACCGGCGCGACGGCCTGCATTCATCTTCTTCCGCCGCTTCTGCAGCATCTTCGTCAGCAGCACCCGCTGTTGACGGTGGGGGTGACCACCGGCAACACGCTGGATATCGTCCGGGCGGTGGAGGAAAACCGGCTCGATCTTGGACTGGTTACCCTGCCCGTGCAGGGGCGCAGTCTGGCAGTGACCGCAGTGGTTGACGAGGAGTTCGTGGTCATTCATCCCAGCCACGAGGCGGGGATCCCGGCGGTGTGCACCCCTGAAGCGCTGCAGGCGCTGCCGCTCATTGCCTTCGAGGCGGGCAGCGGCACGCGGGATCTGATTGACCGCTGGTTCCGTTCGGCGGGCCTGGCGGTCACGCCGGTGATGCAGCTGGGAAGCATCGAGGCGATCAAACGCATGGTGCGGGCCGGGCTGGGCTACAGTATTGTGCCCCGCATGGCGGTGGAGCAGGCGGAGGATCGCTGTGGCTTAACGGTACATTCTCTGGCCCCGTCGCTGTACCGTCAGCTGGCGGTTGTCATGCGTCAGGATAAAGTGATTACCAAAGGAATGGCGGAAATGCTGCGTCTGCTACAGGCCGTGCGCTTATAAATCGCCAGCGGCAACACATGCCTCGTCAGGGATAGAGTCTCGAAAACGGGCGTCTCTGACAGCGGTTGGGGGCGCACCCGGCATCGGGCTCAACGGGTTACTCGCGGGCGGAAGGCTCGACGGTGAGCGTTGACTCCTGCGACGCTTTTTTATCCTGGTGATGGTACCAGGCGCCAATGGAGGAGTAGACAAAGCGTCCAAAGAAGAAGAGAAAGCTGATAAGCAGTACGATACGGGTCATGCGACGGTTAAATCGATGTCGTTTACGCATACTGGGTGCCTGACTCACAAAAGGTTCCTTGAAGTATACCCGAAGATGGGCGATGGGGGTATTAAGGCACAGGAACGAGGTGGGGTCAATTGATGCAGATGTAAAAGTGCGGCAGTGAAAACATTAATTAATGTTATATAAGATAATCGGCGTATTTACATGCTCACTTTATTAGCCAGGGAATGGTGAAAAAATAAGTTTTATTAATGTTGGTGTCAGCATTTGTTGATTTATATCAACAGCCTCATTCTCTTGGCCACTAAAATCAGCGGACGTTACCGTATCGTTATTACTTATGCGGTCAGCATGGGGTGGTTGGATGCCTGCCTGAATATGCCTCGCAGGAGCAGAGGCTCTCTGTAGAGCACCTATGAATTTATTAAAATACTATCAACAATATCGCGACAAATGGTGGGCCTTACCGCTTCTCCTGCCTGTGCTGTTATTACCCCTTGCCAGAGGGATGAATACATATACCGTGCTGAATGGTCACATGGTTTATCTTTATTATCTTCCCCTGGCGCTGGTGCTCAGCCTGATGATGTTTTTCGGCTGGGCGGCGATCCCCGGTATTATCGTTGGCCTGCTGCTTACGCTGGCCCGGGGCATGACGCCGGAACAGGCCTTTGGCGTACTGTTCCATTTTCTGATCCCCTGCGTACTCTGCTGGGGCGGATACCGCATCTTTGTTCCCCAACGGCAGCAGGTATCGCACGGTAACGTCAGACTGATGCCGCATCGTTTGTTCTGGCAAATGCTGCTCCCTTCGGTCATTTTTCTGATTCTGTCGCAGATCGCCGAGTTTCTGGGGCTGCATCCGCGCACAACGGAGATGACCGGCGTCTCGCCGTTTAGTTTACGGTCGTTAATCACCTTTCAGGCGCTGATGGTAGGGTGCCTGACCGGCGTACCCTTATGTTATTTACTGCTGCGGGTAATTCGTAACCCTTTTTATTTGCGCGGATTTATTTCTCAGGTTCGCTTACAAATTGATCCAAAAATAAAAAAAATTGAAATCATCAGCTGGGTGGCGATATTAATCCTGCTGCTGGGGCTATTATTGATGCCGCTTAATGATAGCAGCACTATATTCAGTACAAATTATACATTATCCTTACTGATGCCGGTGATGCTGTGGGGGGCGATGCGTTTTGGCTATCGCTTTATCTCGCTGATTTGGACGCCGGTACTGATCGCCGTGATCCATTTTCATTACCGTTATTTACCCATTTATCCAAGTTATAACACTCAGCTGGCGATCACTTCGTCAAGCTATCTGGTGTTCTCGTTTATTGTCGCCTATACGGCGATGCTGGCGACACAGCAGCGGCTGATCTACGCCCGCGTCCGACAGATGGCCTTCCTCGACCCGGTGGTACATATGCCGAATCTGCGGGCGCTGAGCCGGGCGCTGAACGGCGCGAGCTGGTCGACGCTCTGTTTTTTGCGTATTCCTGAGCTTGAGCTGCTGGGCCGCCACTATGGGGTGCTGTTGCGCATTCAATATAAGCAAATGCTGGCGAATCACCTGCGTGCGCTGCTGCAGCCGAACGAAGCGGTATATCATCTTGCCGGTCACGATTTAGTGTTTCGTCTCAACAGCGAAGGGTACCAGGCGCGCATTCACTTAATTGAGCGCTCCCTGCGACAGTTCCGTTTTCACTGGGACGGGGTCCCCCTGCAGCCGCGGATCGGCATGAGCTATTGCAACGTCCGCTCGCCGGTGAAGCATCTGTATTTGCTGCTTGGCGAGCTGAACACGATTGCCGACATGTCGCTGGCCAGCGGCCATCCGGAGAATTTGCAGCGCCGCGGCGCCGGGCATGTCCAGCAGGATCTGAAAGACAAAGTGGTGATGATGAACCGCATCCTCAAGGCGCTGGAGCAAGACCATTTTGTCCTGATGGCGCAACCTATCCAGGGCATTCGCGGCGACAACTACCATGAAGTGTTGTTGAGGATGAAAGGGGAGTCGGGGGAGCTGACGGGGCCAAACGAGTTCCTGCCGGTGGCGCACGAGTTTGGGCTGTCCACGCGCGTGGATCAGTGGGTCATTGAGCACACCCTGGCCTTTATGGATGCCAACCGGCGGTCGCTGCCCGGTCTGCGGCTGGCGATCAACCTCTCTCCGGTCTCGCTGAGCCGCAGTCAGTTTCCCGAGGAGGTGGAAAACCTGCTGCAGGCCTACAACATTGAGCCATGGCAGATTATCTTCGAGCTGACCGAAAACTATGCGCTCAGCAACCCCGAGCTGGTTTGCCAGACTTTAGAGCGTCTGCGGGCGCTGGGCTGCCGGGTAGCGATCGATGATTTTGGTACCGGCTACGCCAGCTATGCGCGGTTAAAAACGATGAACGTCGATATTCTTAAAATCGACGGCAGCTTTATTCGCAATCTGCTCGCCAGCAGTCTTGATTACCAGGTGGTGGACTCTATCTGTCGTCTGGCGCGGATGAAGAACATGCAAGTGGTGGCCGAATATGTCGAGTCGCCGGAGATACGCCAGGCGGTCATCGCGCTGGGGATAGATTATATGCAGGGCTATGATATTGGCGTTCCGGTACCTCTGGCGCAGCTGGCGGAGGGGATGAGCGCCTGAAGCGGTAAAAAGCCGGGCGCGATGGCCCGGCTCGTATGCTATCCACAGAGGCGATCAGGCGTCTGGCTCTTCTTCCGCAATCTTCAGCAGCCACTCCGGCACACCTTCCCAGTACTGCTGCTCTTTTTCCAGATCCAGCAGCACCAGCGCATTCTGGCTAAACCAGTTGTGCGGGAAGGTCAGCGTCCAGTGGTGAGCTTCCGTCTGCAGCCGTAGCGTCGGCGGCGTGGTGGTGGCCTGACGCTGGTTATTCAGCAGCACGCCGAGGCGCAGCAGCTGGATCAGCGGCAGAAACTGCTTTTTCCTGAATAGCGTAAAGCGCGGCAGGTCGTCGAGTTTTATCGCTTTGCGATGATAGCGCACCAGCGTGGCCATCAGCATCTGCTGCTCCTGGTTGAAGCCCGGCAGGTCGCTGTTCTGCAGAATGTAGGCCGAGTGGCGGTGCATACCGCTGTGGTTAATATTCAGGCCCACCTCATGGAGCATCACCGCCCACTTCAACAGCGCCGCGAGGTGTGGATTGGCCAGCTTCGGATTCTGCTCCTGCCACTGCTCCAGCATAAGGGTGGTGGTTTCCAGCACCCGGCGCGCCTGTTCGCGATCGATGTTGTACTGATTCGCCAGACTCTGCGCCGTGCGGCTACGAATATCCTGGTGGCGGAAACGGCCTTCCATTTCGTACAGCACGCCTTCACGCAGCGCGCCATCAGACAGACGAAGCTCTTTAATGGCTAACGCGTCAAACACGCCGCACAGGATCGCCAGCCCCGGGGCAAAGACCGCTTTACGGTCTTCCGAGAGGCCGGGCAGGCTGAGCGCGTCGAAGTTTTTATGTTTCAGCAGCTCACTGACCAGCATTTCGAGGCGTTCCGGCGTAATAAACCCGTCCTTCTCGCCCATCGCCACCAGCACTTCCTGGGCGGCTTTAATGGTGCCGGAGGCGCCCAGCGCCACGGTCCATCCCTGAATACGGAACTGCCAGGCCAGGGTTTCCAGCTTTTGCACCGCCGCCAGGCGAGCGCGCTGGAAATTTTCCTTATTGATCGTCCCGCCCGGGAAGTAGGCCTGGGAGAAACTCACGCACCCCATGCGGCGGCTTTCCACCAGGCGGGGCTCAAAATCTTCACCGATGACCAGCTCGGTCGAACCGCCGCCGATATCAATCACCAGCTTACGGCCGCGCTCCGGCTGCGTGTGCTCCACGCCCATAAATATCAGGCGCGCTTCTTCATTACCGGAGATGATCTCGATCGGGTAGGGGATCACTTTTTCCGCGCGTTTAAGAAACTCCGCCGCATTGGTCGCCTGACGCAGCGTATGCGTCCCGACGATGCAGACGCTGGAGGGAGAAAATCCCTGCAGGCGTTCGGCAAACAGCGACAGGCAGTTCAGCCCGCGGGTCATGGCTTCTTCGCTCAACACCGAGTTTTCATCGAGGCCATCGGCCAGATGTACGCGCTGTTTCAGGCGTCCGATGATCTGCATGGCGCCGTCGACGACACGGGCGATCACCATATGAAAACTGTTCGAACCAAGGTCAACCGCAGCGAACTCCTGCGGTCGAGGGGTTTTTTCGTTTATTGGCATAGGTTAGTCGGGTTGTTCGAGTGATTTGAGATAATCGTAAATCGCCATCTGAGCGCGCACTTTACGGCGATTGCCGCGCGGCACATAGCGATTACTCAGTTCTTTATCAAGATAGCGCGCTTTTACCGTATCGTTGAACAGGATATCAAAAATATCCAGCACCCGCTGTTTCAGGCGCGGGTCGAGCAGCGGGGCGGCAACTTCGATACGATAATCGATATTACGCGTCATCCAGTCGGCAGAGGAGAGCCAGACCTGCTTATCGCCACCGTTTTCAAAACAGTAGACCCGGTCGTGCTCGAGGAAACGGTCCACAATGCTGATGACGCGAATATTTTCGCTGATGCCTTCCAGACCGGGGATCAGCGAGCACATGCCGCGGATCAACAGGTTGACCGGCACGCCGGAGCTGGAGGCGGCATACAGTCTGTCCACCAGCCCTTTGTCCACCAGGTTGTTCAGCTTCAGGGTAATACCGGACGGTTGCCCGTTCTGCGCATTAGCGATCTCGCGGTCGATCATCTCATACAGCAGACGACGCGAGTTCTGCGGCGACACCAGCAGGTAATCGAAGCTGACCGGGCGGTAGGGGTTTTCAATAAAGTTAAACACCCGGCGGACTTCATTGGTAATGCGTGCATCGGCGGTTAACAGCGAATAGTCGGTATAGATCCGCGCGGTCTTCTCGTTGAAGTTACCGGTGCCGATGTGGGCGTAGCGCACCACCTCATCGCCTTCTTTACGCGAGATAAGGAACAGCTTGGCGTGGATCTTCAGGCCCGGCGCGGAGAAGATAACGTGAACGCCCGCTTCCGTCAGGCGTTTCGCCCAGTGAATGTTGGCCTCTTCGTCAAAACGCGCCTGCAGCTCCACCACCACGGTGACTTTTTTACCGTTGTGGGCGGCGTGGATCATCGCGTCGATGATGCGCGAATCCTTGGCCACGCGGTAGATGTTGATTTTGATCGCCAGTACGCTGGGGTCGAACGAGGCCTGGCGAAGCAGCTCCAGCACATGCTCAAAAGTATGATAGGGGTAGTAGAGCAGCACATCGCGTTCGCGAATGGCGTCGAAGCCGTTGCGGAATTTATCAAACCACAGATGACGCAGGCGCGGCATAGGTTTATTGACCAGATTGGCCTTACCCACGTTCGGGAAGCCGATAAAGTCTTTAAAGTTGTGATAGCGGCCGCCCGGCAGCATTGAGTCATAGTTGGAGATGGAGAGCTTATCGCGCAGCATTTCGACCATCGCGTCCGGCATATCGCGCTGGTAGACGAAGCGAACCGGCTCGGCGGTCAGGCGTTGTTTCAGGCTGGAGGACATCAGCTCCATCAGGCTCGACTCCATCTCATGCACCAGATCGTACTCGGCGTCACGGGTCATTTTCATCGAGTAGGCGTTCAGCGCATCGTAATCAAAGAAGCCTTTAAAGATGTCGTCCAGGCAATATCGCAGAATGTTATCCAGCAGGATCATTGGCTTACGGCGACGAGGCGCTTCCGGCGGCAGGTTTACGAAGCGCGGGACCTTATCCGACGGAATTTCCAGCAGGGCATAGTTGATGTTTTCCCCGCGGATAATCTCCACCGCCAGATAGGTGTAATCATCTTTCAGAAACTGCACGAGGTCCGTTTCGCGGTTAATCAGGATCGGCGAGATATGCTGGCGCAAATACTGTTTAAAGTAGTTGCGCAGCCAGGCCTGCTGATTGACGGACAGCTGACGCTCATTGATCAGGAAGATCTGGTTGCGCGCCATCTCCAGCAGCAGTTCGTTATACAGACTATCGAATTCCTGATCGGCCTTCAGAACGCGGGCCTGGATTTTGCCTAACAGGTGGCGAGAATGGGCGGTACTGCCTTGTTCTTCACTGATAATAATCCGGCGCTTAAGCTCAGCGAAGCGCACTTTGTAAAACTCATCAAGGTTGTTGGAGTAGATCCCTAAGAAGCGCATGCGCTCAATCAGCGGGTTACTCTTGTCCGCCGCTTCCTGCAGCACGCGCTCGTTAAAAGACAACCAGCTGAGTTCTTTTTCGATGTATAGCTTTTCCTGGCCCATTACCGCTCACACTCCGTTTTACTCACAGGACGTAGACTATTATGACGAATTTTTCTGCATAGCGATTTACTGTGTCACAACTATATGACAGTAAGAAGAATTATTTCTGTGAGATGTTTGATTAATAAACAATTTTAATTAAAAAAAAGCCCCGCGATGGCGAAAGGCGGGGCTGTTGTTCATTCTTCAGCGGCATAGCCCTGGCGGGGAAGCTGTCGTTCATCCAGCCAGGCGTGGTTGCCCTCCATGCGCAGACGTCCCTCAACGAACCAGCTTATCACCAGCGGATAAATGGCATGTTCCTGGGTCTGAACCCGCGCCGTGACCTCTTCCTCGCTGTCGCCAGCAAAGACCGGCACTTTGGCCTGCAGGATAACCGGACCGCCGTCCAGCTCGTCGGTGACGAAGTGCACCGAGGTCCCATGCTCCTCGTCACCGTTTTCCAGCACCTGGCGATGGGTATGCAGGCCAGGATACTTCGGCAGTAACGAAGGGTGGATGTTCAGCAGACGTCCCTGATAGTGGCTGACGAAGGCGGGGCTAAGGATACGCATATAGCCCGCCAGCACCACCAGATCCGGGGCGTAGGCGTCAATTTCATGCATCAGCTGACGATCGAACGCTTCCCGGTCGGCAAACTGACTTTGCGCCAGCGCGTGGGCCGGGATCCCGGCCGCGCGCGCGCGCTCAAGGCCGAACGCATCGGCCTTGTTACTGAATACCGCACGCAGGGTGCCGTTGATCTGTTTCCGGCCGCAGGCGTCGATGATCGCCTGCAAATTACTGCCGCTACCGGAAATCAGCACCACAATGTTTTTCATGCAATGACCACACGCTGTTCGGAATCGGAGGCTTTGATATACCCGATTTTCCACGCGTTTTCACCTTTCTCGTTCAGCAGGGCAATGGCCTTGTCTGCTTCTGCAGCCGGCAGGGCGATAACCATCCCCACGCCGCAGTTAAAGGTACGGTACATCTCATGCTGGCTGACGTTACCGGCGGTTTGCAGCCAGTTGAAGACGGACGGCCACTGCCAGGAAGACTCATCAATCACCGCCTGGGTGTTGTCCGGCAGCACGCGCGGAATATTTTCCCAGAAGCCGCCGCCGGTCAGATGGGCGATGGCGTGGACGTCAACGCTGGCAATCAGGTCGAGAACCGATTTCACATAGATACGGGTCGGCGCCAGCAGATGGTCGGCCAGCGGTTTGCCGTCAAGGTCGGTGGTCTGCGGGTCAACGCCGCTAACTTCAATAATCTTACGCACCAGCGAATAGCCGTTAGAGTGCGGGCCGCTGGAGGCCAGCGCCACCAGCACGTCGCCGTCAGCGACTTTGCTGCCGTCGATGATTTCTGATTTTTCCACCACCCCGACGCAAAAACCCGCCACGTCGTAATCTTCGCCGTGGTACATCCCCGGCATCTCTGCGGTCTCACCGCCCACCAGCGCGCAACCGGACTGCAGGCAGCCTTCGGCGATGCCGTTGATGACGCTGGCTGCGGTATCGACGTCCAGTTTACCGGTGGCGTAATAATCAAGGAAAAACAGCGGCTCAGCGCCCTGAACCACCAGGTCGTTCACGCACATGGCGACAAGGTCGATGCCGATGGTGTCGTGACGCTTCAGATCCATTGCCAGACGCAGCTTGGTACCG
This sequence comes from Klebsiella sp. TF21-TM, assembly GCF_019753495.1. NCBI lineage: Bacteria > Pseudomonadati > Pseudomonadota > Gammaproteobacteria > Enterobacterales > Enterobacteriaceae > Klebsiella > Klebsiella sp. TF21-TM. The sequence continues at coordinate 45,235 of NZ_JAIJYL010000020.1, forward strand.
ACGCCGTCGGTGCCGGAGACCAGTACCGGCTCGCGGTATTTCTGCGGCAGTGCGCACAGCGCGCCGAATCCGCCCAGTCCACCCATCACTTCCGGGCGACGGGTTTTCTTCACCACGCCCTTAATACGGTCGACGAGAGCGTTGCCTGCATCAATATCCACGCCGGCATCTTTATAGCTGAGAGAGGTTTTGTCGGTCACTGCGAAGTCTCCACGCGTTTGCGGTAAGCAAGAAAAATCGGCGCAATTCTAACAGGGAAAGCAAACGTTTGCGAGCCTGCTTTACAGTCGGCGTAAAACCGTTGGCGGATGGTCAAATTTGATACTGCTCACGAAAATGAAACCGGGTACAGCCTTGTGCTTGCCTCAGTGCCAGGGAATCCTCATCATACGACTGAAACCGGTTTCTTTGGTTGGCCGCCGTGTGGATCACCGGTGCATTATGCTCGACAGGGGAGGGATGAATGAAGATTGCGGCATTTGATATCGGCGGCACCGCGCTAAAGATGGGCGTCATGACCCGCGACGGCAGGCTGCTGGAAACCGCGAAGCAGTCAATCAATGACAGCGATGGCGATCATATCTTACAGACCATCCTGTCGTGGCTGGCGGCCCACCCGTCGTGCGAAGGTATAGCCATCAGCGCGCCGGGCTATGTCGATCCCCACAGCGGCTTTATCACCATGGGCGGCGCTATCCGTCGATTTGACAACTTCGCCATGAAATCGTGGCTCGAGACGCGAACCGGGCTGCCGGTCTCGGTGGAAAACGACGCCAACTGTGTGCTGCTGGCCGAGCGCTGGCAGGGCAAAGCGGCGGAAATGGCCAATTTTCTGGTGCTCACTATCGGCACTGGCATCGGTGGAGCGATTTTTTGCCAACATCAGCTGATCCACGGGGCGCGTTTTCGCGCCGGTGAGTTCGGCTATATGCTAACCGATCGTCCCGGCGGACGCGATCCCCGTCGCTACTCGATGAATGAAAACTGCACCCTGCGGGTGCTGCGCCATCGCTATGCGGAACATATTGGCGCGCCGCTGGATAGCGTCACTGGTGAAATGATTTTTGACCGCTACGACGCCGGCGACCCGGTTTGCCAGCGTTTGGTCGCCGAGTTCTTCAATGGCCTGGGCCATGGCCTTTATAACCTCGTCAATATCTTCGATCCGCAGACTATTTTTATCGGCGGCGGCATTGTGGAACGCCCTGGATTTCTGACGCTGCTGCGCCAGCATCTGGCCTGGTTTGGCATTGCCGACTATCTCGATACCGTCAGTCACGGCAATGATGCAGGCCTGATTGGCGCGGTTTACCATTTCAATCAGCACTATCGTTCGCCTGGCGACGATCGACCTTAGGGAGAGATTATGTCCGGATTTAAAGAAGGTTTTCTGTGGGGCGGCGCGGTGGCGGCGCATCAGTTAGAGGGCGGCTGGCAGGAGGGGGGCAAGGGGGTCAGCGTGGCGGATGTCATGACCGCCGGCGCCCACGGGGTGCCGCGGGAAATCACCGATGGCGTGGTAGCGGGGAAAAACTACCCGAACCATGAGGCGATCGATTTTTATCATCGCTACCCGCAGGACCTGGCGCTGTTTGCCGAAATGGGCTTTAAATGTTTCCGCACCTCGATTGCCTGGACGCGTATTTTCCCGCAGGGCGATGAACAGGAGCCGAACGAGGCTGGCCTGCAGTTTTATGACGATCTGTTCGACGAATGTCTGAAACACGGTATTGAACCGGTCATTACGCTGTCGCATTTTGAAATGCCCTATCACCTGGTCACCGAGTACGGCGGCTGGCGTAACCGCAAGCTGATCGACTTTTTCGTGCGCTTCGCCAGGGTCGTCTTCACCCGCTACCAGCATAAAGTGAAGTACTGGATGACCTTCAACGAGATCAACAACCAGGCCAACTACCATGAGGACTTTGCCCCCTTCACCAACTCCGGTCTGAAGTATGTGCCGGGTGAAGATCGGGAACCGGTGATGTACCAGGCCGCACATTATGAGCTGGTGGCCAGCGCGCTGGCGGTGAAAGCGGCGCGCGAGATCAACCCTGCTCTGCAGATAGGCTGCATGATCGCCATGTGTCCCATCTATCCGCTGACCTGCGCGCCGGACGATATGATGATGGCGATGAACGCCATGCACCGCCGGTACTGGTTCACCGACGTCCACGTGCGCGGCCGCTATCCGCAGCATCTGCTCAACTATTTTGCCCGCCGCGGCTTTAGCCTGGACATGACCGAAGCCGATCGTCAGGCGTTAACCGAAGGCTGTGTCGACTACATCGGCTTTAGCTACTATATGTCCTTCGCCACCAAAGCCACCGAAGACAACCCATTGCTCGATTATGATGAAACCACCAGCCTGGTCTCCAACCCGTACGTGAAAAAGTCGGACTGGGGCTGGCAGATAGATCCGGTCGGCCTGCGCTATTCGCTGAACTGGTTCTGGGATCACTATCAGCTACCGCTGTTTATTGTCGAAAACGGTTTTGGCGCGATCGATGTTCGTGAAGCGGACGGCAGCGTGGATGACCAGTACCGTATCGATTATCTCTCCGCCCATATCGCGGAGATGAAAAAGGCGGTGGTCGAAGATGGTGTTGACCTGATGGGCTATACCCCGTGGGGCTGTATCGATCTGGTTTCCGCCGGCACGGGGGAGATGAAAAAACGCTACGGCTTTATCTACGTGGATAAAGATAATGAAGGCAACGGCACGCTGGACCGCAGTAAGAAGAAGTCGTTCGACTGGTATAAGAAGGTGATTGCCAGCAACGGGGAGCAGCTATAATTTCCCGATGGCGCTGCGCTTATCGAGCCTGCGTGGTTTCCAGTCCGGGTAAGCGTTAGCGCCGCCCGGCAGAACCCCGCGCTAAAACCGGAGCCTCGTCTCCGGTTTTTTTGTCTCTAAATCACTTTGCTTGATATACGTCAAGCAAGATGGGTATGGCCTAATCCGAAAAAAGCGGTATAATCCCGCGATTTTTTTTGTGGCTGCCCCTCAGAGGAGAAAGAGAATGAAGATTGTGGAAGTCAAACACCCACTCGTCAAACACAAGCTGGGCCTGATGCGCGAGCACGACATCAGCACCAAACGCTTCCGTGAACTCGCCTCAGAAGTGGGCAGCTTACTGACTTATGAAGCCACCGCCGATCTGGCAACCGAGAAAGTGACCATCGAGGGCTGGAACGGCCCGGTGGAAGTTGAGCAGATCAAGGGCAAGAAAATTACCGTCGTGCCTATCCTGCGCGCAGGCCTCGGCATGATGGAAGGGGTGCTTGAGCACGTGCCAAGCGCGCGTATCAGCGTGGTGGGTATTTATCGCAATGAAGAAACCCTTGAGCCGGTACCTTACTTCCAGAAGCTGGTGTCCAACATCGATGAGCGGATGGCGCTGGTGGTTGACCCGATGCTGGCCACCGGTGGGTCGATGATCGCCACTATCGATCTGCTGAAAAACGCCGGCTGCACCAGCATCAAGGTGCTGGTGCTGGTGGCGGCGCCGGAAGGGATTGCCGCGCTGGAGAAAGCGCACCCGGACGTTGAGCTGTATACCGCCTCTGTCGATAAGGGACTGAACGAGCACGGGTACATCATTCCCGGTCTCGGCGATGCCGGCGACAAGATCTTTGGTACGAAATAATCGAATAACGATAAATAAGCCGACTTTGAGAGTCGGCTTTTTTTTGAATAAAACACACATAACTAACCATCTCAGAGGAAAACACTATGACGCGCCGTGCTATCGGGGTGAGTGAAAGACCGCCGCTTTTACAGACTATCCCGCTTAGTTTGCAGCACCTGTTTGCCATGTTCGGCGCAACGGTGCTGGTGCCAATCCTGTTCCACATCAACCCGGCCACCGTGCTGCTGTTCAACGGTATTGGTACGCTGCTGTACCTCTTTATCTGTAAAGGCAAAATCCCGGCGTATCTGGGATCGAGTTTCGCCTTTATCTCTCCGGTGCTGCTCCTGCTGCCGCTGGGCTATGAAGTGGCGCTGGGCGGTTTCATTATGTGCGGCGTGCTATTCTGCCTCGTCTCCTTTATTGTCAAAAAAGCCGGTACCGGCTGGCTGGATGTGATGTTCCCCCCGGCGGCGATGGGGGCCATCGTGGCGGTTATCGGTCTGGAGCTGGCAGGCGTGGCGGCCAATATGGCCGGGCTGCTGCCAGCCGACGGCCAGTCACCGGACAGCAAAACCATTATTATCTCGATGGTAACCCTGGCGGTGACGGTGTTTGGTTCGGTCCTGTTCCGCGGCTTCCTGGCGATTATCCCGATCCTGATTGGCGTTCTGGTGGGCTATGCGCTGTCGTTTGTGATGGGCGTGGTTGATACCACCCCGATCGCCGAAGCACACTGGTTCGCGCTGCCAACCTTCTACACGCCGCGTTTTGAATGGTTCGCCATCTTCACCATTCTGCCCGCTGCGCTGGTGGTGATTGCCGAGCACGTCGGTCACCTGGTGGTGACGGCCAATATCGTCAAACGCGATCTGATCCGCGACCCGGGCCTGCATCGTTCGATGTTTGCCAATGGCCTGTCGACGATCATTTCCGGCTTTTTCGGCTCGACGCCTAACACCACCTACGGGGAAAATATCGGTGTGATGGCGATTACCCGCGTCTACAGCACCTGGGTTATCGGCGGCGCGGCGATCATTGCGATTCTGCTCTCCTGCGTCGGCAAACTGGCGGCGGCGATCCAGATCATCCCGGTGCCGGTGATGGGCGGCGTGTCGCTGCTGCTGTACGGGGTGATCGGCGCCTCGGGGATCCGCGTACTGATTGAATCGAAGGTGGATTACAGCAAAGCGCAGAATCTGATCCTCACCTCCGTGATCCTGATCATCGGCGTCAGCGGTGCCAAAGTGCACATCGGCGCCGCTGAGCTGAAAGGGATGGCGCTGGCCACCATCGTCGGTATCGCGCTCAGCCTGATTTTCAAGCTTATCAGCGTCCTGCGTCCGGAAGAGGTGGTTCTCGACGCCGTGGATAGCGAAGAGGTTAAATAACGATCGCCTGACCGGGCGGCGATCCCGCCCGGTTCTCTCCTGACCTAAATCTGTGATAAACTCTTCGCGTTTTTCTGTAAGCCTATGTTGAGGTCCATCTGAACGCACCGGCACAGCTCTCTTTGCCACTGTATCTTCCTGACGACGAAACCTTCGCGAGTTTCTGGCCGGGTGATAATCCTTCCCTACTTGCTGCCCTCCAGAACGTACTGCGCCAGGAACACAGCGGGTATATTTATATCTGGTCACGTGAAGGGGCGGGTCGCAGCCACCTGTTACACGCCGCCTGCGCCGAGCTTTCCCAGCGCGGGGATGCCGTGGGCTACGTGCCGCTGGATAAACGCACCTGGTTTGTGCCGGAGGTGCTGGAGGGGATGGAACAGCTGGCCCTGGTCTGCATCGATAACATCGAGTGCGTCGCCGGGGATGAGCCCTGGGAAATGGCCATCTTTAATCTCTACAACCGGATCCTGGAATCAGGTAAAACCCGGCTGCTGATCACCGGCGACCGGCCGCCGCGGCAACTGAATCTTGGTCTGCCGGATCTTGCCTCGCGGCTTGACTGGGGGCAGATCTATAAGCTGCAGCCGCTGTCGGATGAAGACAAACTGCAGGCCCTGCAGCTGCGCGCCAGACTGCGCGGCTTTGAGATGCCGGAGGACGTGTGCCGCTTCCTGCTGAAGCGGCTGGATCGCGAGATGCGCTCGCTTTTTATGACCCTCGATCAGCTGGATCATGCCTCGATTACCGCTCAGCGCAAGCTGACGATCCCCTTCGTGAAAGAGATCCTTAAACTCTAGTCCGCCTGCGGAGTCAGTTCCTCCTCCGTCAGCCCGGTCAACCGGGCGACCAGGTCGCGCGCCAGGCCACTGTGTAGCATAGCGGCGGCGATACGCTGCGCCTCTTCTTTCCGGCCTTCCTGACGGCCCTGCGCCAGTCCCTGCGCCAGGCCCCGCTCCAGACCCTGCTGTTCCAGATATTCCGCAATTGTCATCAACGTCTCCTTGTGCTGCGGCGTACGTAACGCCAGCTCGCGAATGAACTTGATCGGCTCTCGCGCGTTGCCTGCCTGCACCAGATAGTGCATCAGGGCTTGTACCTGCGATTCCGTCGCCAGACCAGTCAATAATAATTCGCTCAGTTTGTCGAGGAGCTGCGCCAGATCGCGTTGTCGAATATGTTTTTGCAGTAACTCCAGCGTCGCCATGCGCTGGTGGGTGGCAATGTCGTCATCCGGAATGACGGTAATGTCCGCCAGCGGAAACGCCCCGTGATAAAGGTGGCCGGCCAGCTCCGGAGCGACGAATTCATCGAGCCAGCGCAGTGAGAACGGGTAGGGGCTTACCAGACCGTGGTAGAAGAGAACAGGGATCACCAGCGGCAGCCGATCGTGGCCGGCATCAAGGTGGCGCTGCATGGCGGCGATGGCGTAGCGCATCAGACGAAAGGCCATATGCCGGTCGGGCGTGCTCTGGTGTTCGATAAGCGCATAAATATAGCCGTCTCCCGCCGTGGTTTTCAGGGAATACAGAATGTCGGCGTAAAAGGGACGCAGATCGTCTTCGACAAAATGCCCGGACTCAAGATGCAGCGTACGCAGATCGCACACTTTAAGCAGCGTCTCGGGCAGGTACAGCCGCAGAAAATCGCGGGCGGTATCAGGGTGGGAGAGATAGGTCTTAAATACGGCATCGTGAGGCGTTGAGGTTGGTTTTTTCATGTTCATCCGTCCAGTGGATTGAGCGTTAGATGAACAGTAGCACTGCAAGACGGGCGGGAGGGATTGGCGTGGAAGATCTGGAATCAGCTACGTAAAAAAAGCGCCGCGTAGCGCGGCGCGGGTGGCTTAGCTCACGATCTCAAGGACCTGCTCCGGTGGTCGGCCAATACGCGCCTGGCCGCGGCTGACGACAATTGGGCGTTCGATGAGCTTAGGGTTGTCGACCATCGCCTGTATCAGCGCGGCTTCGCTGAGCGCCGGGTCGGCAAGATTGAGCGATTTATACAGATCCTCTTTCTGGCGCATGAGCTCGCGGGGGCTCTCCATACCCAGCAGCTGCAGCAGTTGACGCAGCGTCCCGGCATCCGGTGGCGTCTCAAGATAAAGCACCACCTCAGGATCGATGCCGTGGCTATTCAACAGGCTCAGCGTTTCGCGGCTCTTCGAGCAGCGTGGGTTATGGTAAATTTTTACCGCGTCGTTCATGGGGTCTCCTTACATTTTTTGGTAGGGGCGGAAGCGGGCCTGTAGCTCACGTAGCTGGTCGATGCGGGCATCGTAGCGGGCCTGCTGTAGACTACCGAGTTTCACTTGCGAGCTGGCGCTGCTGAGCAGGGAAATCGCCTGTTCCAGCTGGCCGACCAGCGCCATGCTTTCTGCCCGCGCCGCCAGCTCCTGGTCGCGATTGCCCAGGGCGCCTTCCGCCTGCGCCAGCAGGTCCCAGCCGTTGCCATCCTCTTTATAGGTAAAGGTATAACGATTCAGGATGGTCGCCGCTTCCCCGGGCTGTCCGCCCTGCAGGAGGGCGTTGGCCAGGTTCAACTGCAGCACAGGATTGGTTCGCAGTTCACGAGCGTTTTTAAGGCGGTTGATGGCGTCGCCGGTTTTCTTCTGCCCGAGGTCGATATCGGTGGCCAGATCGAGAAACCAGGGATTTTGCGGATCGGCGCTGAGCAGCGGCTGCAGCGTTTTGCGCGCCTGGTCAAAGTTGTTGCTTTCCATCGCCAGCAGAGCGCGGCCATACTGCGCGGCATGCTGCTGGCGGATATTGCCTTTATCCCAGGCGTTGAGCAGATCGGTGCCTAGCTTATTGTCGCCGTTGGTGTACATTCCGAGGGTACGCGCCTTCGCCAGATAGAAGTCCGCTGAGGACTGTACGACAACCGGGCGCATCTGGTTGGCGCGGTTACGGGCATCGGCAAGCCGGCTTTCCGGCAGGGGGTGGGTGAGCAGCATTTCCGGCGGCCGCGTTGAGTAGCGCGACTCATCAAGCAGTTTACCCATAAACATCGGCATGGCCTGCGGGTCGAATCCTGAGCGTTGCAGAACCTGAATACCGATCCGGTCGGCCTCTTCTTCGTTCTGACGGGTGAAGCTGATCATGCCCTGTTGGGTGCCGGCCAGCGTCCCGGTCAGCGCCGCCATCCCGGCCTGCGGGCTGGCCATCGCCAGCAGAATTGAACCCAGCGCGCCGACCCAGGTCAGCGGCGCATTGCGTTTCTGATCTTCCATTGCGCGGGCGAGATGCCGCTGCGTAACGTGGGAAATTTCGTGCGCCATGACAGAGGCCAGTTCGCTCTCGTTATCGGAGTAGCGGAACAGGGCGGAGTGGAGGACCACATTGCCGCCGAAGAAGGCGAAGGCGTTAATTTGGTCGTTATTAATCAAATAGAAGTGGAACGGGGTGCGCACCGAATTCGCATGAGAGACCAGACGCATGCCCAGCCCGTTGATATATTGCACCAGCAGAGGGTCGTTGATCAGCGGCGCGCTGCCGCGCAGCTGGCGGACGTAGTAATCCCCCATCTGCATTTCCTGACCAATCGATAACGTGCTTCCTGCGGAGGTCCCCATGTCCGGCAGGGTATCTGCGGAGTCAGCAAAAGCAGGGCCTAACGAACCCAGCGTCAGCGACGCGATCACGGTCGCCACCAGCGTTTTCTTCAACTGCCTGAACATAACCTCTGTCCTGTAATGTGGGTGTGCCAGTTTGACCGATTGTGCGACGCAATGTTCCCTGGCCGCATCCCAGCGAGTTTAGCTGGCGTTAGACGCATTGAAAATAGGTTCTTCACGGCGGAGACGGGTTTGTCTGCTGCGCATCAAAAAGCGAAGTCTTTTTTGTGACATTTCGATACAATTCCCCCGTTTGTCGCCGCGTTGCGCTTCAGGGAAGGTTTTATGCTCGAGATGTTAATGCAGTGGTACCGCCGTCGATTCAGCGACCCTGAGGCGATAGCGCTGCTGGTTATTTTGCTTGCCGGTTTCGGCATCATGTTCTTTTTCAGCGGCCTGCTGGCCCCGTTACTGGTGGCTATCGTGCTGGCCTATCTGCTGGAGTGGCCGACCGTTCGCCTGGAGCGCATCGGCCTGTCGCGCACCTGGGCGACCTCGCTGGTGCTAATCCTCTTTGTGGGTATTCTGCTCTTGCTGGCCTTTGTGGTGCTGCCGGTGGCCTGGCAGCAGGGGATCTACCTTATCCGCGATATGCCGGGCATGCTTAACAAGCTCTCTGATTTCGCCGCCACGCTGCCGCGGCGCTATCCGGCGTTGATGGATGCCGGCATCATCGACGCGATGGCGGAAAATATGCGCACCCGGATGCTGACGGTGGGCGACTCGGTGGTCAAGTATTCTCTCGCCTCGCTGGTGGGGCTGCTCACGCTGGCGGTCTATCTGGTGCTGGTGCCGCTGATGGTCTTCTTCCTGCTGAAGGATAAAGAGCAGATGCTCAACGCGGTACGCCGCGTGCTGCCGCGAAACCGCGGTCTGGCCGGGCAGGTATGGAAGGAGATGAACCAGCAAATCACCAACTACATTCGCGGTAAGGTGCTGGAGATGATTGTCGTCAGCGTCGCCACCTGGATAGGCTTTATCCTTTTCGGCCTCAACTACTCGCTGCTGTTGGCGGTGCTGGTGGGCTTCTCGGTGCTGATCCCCTATATCGGCGCGTTTGTGGTGACCATTCCGGTGGTAGGGGTGGCGCTGTTTCAGTTTGGCGCTGGCACCGAGTTCTGGAGTCTGTTCGCGGTCTATCTGATTATTCAGGGACTGGACGGTAACGTGCTGGTACCGGTGCTGTTCTCGGAAGCGGTGAATCTGCACCCGCTGGTGATTATCCTGTCGGTGGTGATCTTTGGCGGTTTGTGGGGATTCTGGGGCGTCTTCTTCGCCATTCCGCTGGCCACGTTAATTAAAGCGGTGGTGCATGCCTGGCCGGATGGCCTGGTCGTCGACGACGACTAAGGCATTGAGGATAAAAAAAGACGCCGGGCGAGGTTTTCTCCCCCGGCGTCTTGCTTTGCATCAGGCGTTTTCTTTCAGCCAGTTCAACACCACGTCGTGGTGATTGCTGGTTTTGAAGTCATCAAAGACGTGTTCGATTTTGCCATCGGCATCAACGAGGAAGCTGATACGGTGGATCCCGTCGTAGGTTTTCCCCATAAAGGATTTTTCGCCCCAGACGCCAAACTGCTCGCAAACCTGATGGTTTTCATCAGACAGCAGCGTAAAGTTCAGCAGCTCTTTTTCGGCGAAACGGGAGAGCTTTTCCGGTTTATCGGTGCTGATGCCCAGCACTTCCACACCGGCTTTTTTCAGGTCGTCCATATTATCGCGCAAGCCGCACGCCTGGACGGTGCAGCCCGGGGTCATGGCTTTCGGGTAAAAATAAACCAGGACACGCTGTCCCTGGAAGTCGGTTAAATTTACTTCCTCGCCGTCCTGGTCCGGTAAGCTAAATTTCGGTGCAAGATCACCGGCTTTCAGTGGGGTCATGGGTTAAACTCCATCCTGTTCATCATGCTGTGAATAATTAACGATGTTAATACTGCCTTGTGCGTTGAGTTCTGTACATAGGGCTTTGAACGCTTGTTCGATATTTGCTGCATTTTGCGTCGCAGGGCTGTGAGCCGTTATCTGGATAAAAAGCTGCGCGGAATCGCCGTCTCCCGGCTGCGTGCGGGACACCAGTTCCGCGATATTCATATTCCATGTATCGCACAGGGCAGTGAAGCGCTCGATGATATGCGGTGAGTCCGGCACCTCAACCTGGACCCAGACGGTGTTTGGCATGGCCTGCGGCGGGCGCGCGGTGGTGCGTTTCATCACGATCAACAGCTCCAGCTCCGCGCCTTTCAGCGGCAGGGTTGATTCGATCAGGTTAATCGCATTCCACGAACCGGAAAGCAGCATGATAAACGTAAACTCATCACCGAGCATGGCCAGCCGGCTGTCTTCGATATTACAACCGCAGCTGCTGACGTGGCGAGTGATCGTATTCACGATGCCGGGACGGTCAGCCCCCAGGGCGGTAATAACCAGATAGTGTTGTAATGAGGCTGTCAAACCTGTTCTTCCTTTAAAAAGGTGAGGTAACATTAGGAAAGCATAAAAAAAACCGCCATACAACATCCCTGATGGCGTCGGGTCTCTTGCTTTTATTGCAGCTCCAAACGTAACATTGAGAATCTTGTCGCACTTCTGCTCTGAGGATGGCCCATGTTCACGGGAAGTATTGTAGCGCTTGTCACGCCGATGGATGAAAACGGTAATGTCTGCCGGACAAGCCTGAAAAAACTGATTGATTACCATGTCGCCAACGGAACCTCGGCGATCGTTTCGGTAGGGACTACCGGTGAATCCGCAACGCTGAGCCATGAAGAGCATGGCGACGTGGTGATGATGACGCTGGAACTGGCTGACGGGCGTATCCCGGTTATCGCGGGAACGGGAGCCAATGCAACCGCAGAGGCGATTAGCCTGACCAAACGTTTTAACGACAGCGGCGTAGTCGGCTGCCTGACGGTCACTCCTTATTATAACCGTCCGACCCAGGAAGGCCTGTTCCAGCACTTTAAAGCTATCGCCGAACATACTGACCTGCCGCAAATTCTGTATAATGTGCCGTCCCGTACCGGTTGCGATATGCTGCCGGAAACCGTTGGCCGTCTGGCGCAAATTAAAAATATTGTCGGTATTAAGGAAGCAACAGGGAACTTAAGTCGTGTTCACCAGATCAAAGAGCTGGTTTCAGACGACTTTATTCTGCTGAGCGGTGACGATGCGACCGGTATGGACTTTATGCAGCTCGGCGGCGTGGGCGTGATTTCCGTTACCGCCAACGTGGCGGCGCGCGAAATGGCCGACATGTGCCGTCTGGCGCTGGCGGGTCAATTTGCCGAAGCCCGGGCGATTAACCAGCGTCTGATGCCATTGCATACAAAATTATTTGTCGAACCCAATCCTATCCCGGTGAAATGGGGATGCAAGGCGTTGGGTCTTGTGGCGACCGATACGCTGCGCTTGCCGATGACGCCTATCACCGACCAGGGTCGTGAAGCCGTTACCGCCGCGCTGAAGCATGCCGGTTTGCTGTAAAGTTTAGGGAGATTTGATGGCTTACTCAGTACAGAAGTCGCGCCTGGCGAAGGTTGCGGGTGTTTCGCTGGTTCTACTCCTCGCGGCCTGTAGTTCCGACTCGCGCTATAAGCGTCAGGTGAGCGGTGATGAGGCCTATTTACAGGCGTCACCGTTGAGCGAACTTCACGCGCCGGCGGGGATGATCCTGCCGATTCAGGTGGGTGATTACAACATTCCGGTGGCCAACAGCACCGGCGCGGTCGGCAAGGCGCTGGACATTCGCCCGCCGGCGCAGCCGCTGGCATTGGTTAGCGGCGCCCGCACCCAGTTCAACGGTGATACCGCGACGCTGATGGTCGAAAACGGCCGCAGCGGTTCGCTGTGGGCGCAGGTTACCAGCATTCTTCAGTCGAAGAACTACGTTATCGCCAAGCGCGATGATGCGAGCCAGACGCTGAACACCGACTGGGTTGAGTGGAACCGTCTTGATGAAGATCAGCAGTATCGCGGTCGTTATCAAATCTCCGTCAAACCGCAGGGCTATCAGCAAGCGGTTGTGGTCAAGCTGGTGAATCTGGAGCAGGCGGGTAAACCGGTTGCCGATCCGGCGTCACTGCAGCGCTACAGCACCGCCATGCTGAACGTCATTTCGGAAGGCCTGGACATGAACGCCACCAGCGCCCAGAACGCCGCTCAGCGCAGCGCGGGCGCCACCTTCGACGTGCAGAGCGCTGCCGACGATACTGGCCTGCCAATGCTCGTCGTTCGCGCGCCGTTTAACATGGTGTGGCAGCGTCTGCCGGGCGCCCTCGAGAAAGTGGGGATGAAAGTGACCGACAGCACGCGCTCTCAGGGCAGCATGGCGCTGACCTACAAGCCGCTGTCTGACAGCAGCTGGCAGGAGCTGGGCGCACGCGACCCGCAGTTGGTCTCCGGTGACTACAAACTTCAGGTCGGCGACCTCGATAACCGCAGTAGCCTGCAGTTCATCGACCCGAAAGGCCACACCCTGACGCAGTCGCAAAATGACGCTCTGGTAGCCGTATTCCAGGCCGCATTTAACAAGTAATCAAAAGGGCTGGAGCAATCCGGCCCTTTTAATATATAGTGACGCAAACGTGTGCGTATACACATCATCCTTCAAATTGCCTCTTTGTTGGCCGCCTTCGTTCAACCCAGTCACTTACTTTTGTAAGCCCCTGGGGATTCGCTCAGTTGCCGCCTCGATGCACTTTGAATGATTTTGTGTATAGGTGGAAACGTATTTTTAGGCTCAATATCACTGGAGTAGTGAAAGATGAAAAAGCAAGCTGAGTTGTATCGTGGTAAGGCGAAGACAGTATACAGCACCGATAATCCGGACCTGCTGGTACTGGAATTCCGTAACGATACGTCAGCAGGTGATGGCGCGCGCATCGAGCAGTTCGATCGTAAAGGCATGGTGAATAACAAGTTCAACCACTTCATTATGAGCAAACTGGCAGAAGCGGGCATCCCTACCCAGATGGAAGCGCTGCTCTCCGATACCGAATGCCTGGTGAAAAAACTGGATATGGTGCCGGTGGAGTGCGTGGTGCGTAACCGTGCGGCAGGCTCGCTGGTAAAACGTTTAGGCATTGAAGAAGGTATCGAGCTGAATCCGCCGCTGTTCGATCTGTTCCTGAAAAACGATGCCATGCACGATCCGATGGTCAACGACTCCTACTGCGAAACCTTTGGCTGGGTGAGCAAAGAGAATCTGGCGCGGATGCGCGAGCTGACCTACAAAGCCAACGACGTGCTGAAAAAATTGTTCGATGACGCCGGTCTGATTCTGGTGGACTTTAAGCTGGAGTTTGGTCTGTTCAAAGGCGAAGTGGTACTGGGCGATGAGTTTTCGCCGGACGGCAGCCGCCTGTGGGACAAAAACACCCTTGATAAAATGGACAAAGACCGCTTCCGCCAGAGCCTTGGCGGCCTGATCGAAGCCTACGAAGAAGTGGCTCACCGCCTGGGCGTTAAGCTCGACTAACTCGCCCGCCGCCAGAAGATGGTCTCATCTTCTGGCGTCTCTTGCTGTTTCCTGTGGTAATCCTGCGCTGAACCGCCTACGATCTCTGCTATTGATACATAACAGGGAATGAGGTGCTTATGCGCTGGCAAGGGCGTCGCGAAAGCGACAATGTTGAAGATCGACGCGGTCAATCGGGCTCGCCGTTTGGCGGCGGGGGCGGCGGCTTCCGGCTGCCGAGCGGGAAGGGCGGCATTGTGCTGCTGATTATTGTGCTGGTGGCGGGCTATTACGGCGTGGATTTGACCGGCATGCTGACCGGCGAACCGATGCCGCAGCAGCAGACCTCCACGCAGCGCTCAATCAGTCCGAAAGACGATGAAGCGGCGAAGTTTACTTCGGTGATCCTGGCCACCACCGAAGATACCTGGGGACCGATCTTTGAAAAGATGGGCCGCCAGTACCCCCAGCCAAAGCTGGTGCTCTACCGCGGCGCGACCCGTACCGGCTGCGGTACCGGCCAGTCGGTGATGGGGCCGTTCTACTGTCCTGCCGACAGCACGGTCTATATCGACCTGTCATTCTACGATGAGATGAAAAATAAACTGGGCGCCGACGGCGACTTTGCCCAGGGGTACGTCATTGCCCATGAAGTGGGTCATCACGTACAAAAACTGCTGGGCATTGAGCCGAAAGTCCGCCAGCAACAGCAGCATGCCACCGAGGCCGAAGCCAACCGGCTGTCGGTTAAGATGGAGCTGCAGGCAGACTGCTTCGCCGGCGTCTGGGGCCATAATATGCAGCAGCAGGATATTCTGGAAACCGGCGATCTGCAGGAGGCGCTGAACGCCGCCGAGGCCATCGGCGACGACCGTCTGCAGCAGCAGAGCCAGGGTCGGGTGGTACCGGACAGCTTTACCCACGGCACGTCAAAACAGCGCTACACCTGGTTCAAACGCGGTTTCGACAGCGGCGACCCGGCGCAGTGCAACACCTTCGGCAGCGCCCTGTAATCGCCACCGATGATGGACGCGCTGCTTGACCTCACCGCGCAGATGGCGCGGGAGGGAATTCGCCGCCTGCTGGTACTCAGCGGCGACGAGGCCTGGACGCTGCAGCAGGCGCAGGCGCTGCGGGAGAGGCTCGCCGGCGATGGCCTGTGGGTGGGCCCCGAGCCGGTTTTCGCGCCCGGGGTGGCGCCTGGCGCCCTGAAGACGCTGCTGGGGCGGGAAGTCATGCACGCCTTTTTCGATGCCCGGCGCGGATTTGATGTAGCCGCCCTGGCGGCCCTGAGCGGTACCCTGCGGGCGGGAAGCTGGCTGGTGCTGCTGACGCCCCCCTTCGCCGACTGGCCGTCCCGCGTGGATGAGGACTCCCTGCGCTGGAGCGATACGCCCGACCCGATCTCTACCCCCCACTTTGTTCTCCGCTGCTGTCGGCAGTTTATCGCCGACCCCGATGTGCTGCTCTGGCGGCAGTCGGACTCGCCGCGGCTCCCGCTGGCCGTCCCGCGCCCTGACTGGCATCCCGCCGAGGGTCACCCGCTGGCCGAACAGGCGGCGATCCTTGCGCAATTGTTGCGTCTACCGCCCGGTATCGCGGCGGTGACGGCTGAACGAGGGCGTGGCAAATCCGCCCTCGCGGGCATGTTGCTGCGCCAGCTCGCGGGCGAGGCCATCGTTACCGCCCCGACCCGCAGCGCCGTCGATGTGCTGGCGAGCTTTGCCGGCGAGGCGTTTCGCTTTATGGCGCCTGATGCGCTGCTGTCGTCGAAAGAAACGGCGTCCTGGCTGATTGTCGATGAGGCCGCGGCCATTCCGGCTCCGCTTCTCCGGCAGCTGGTAAGCCGTTTTCCCCGCACGCTACTCACCACGACGGTGCAGGGTTATGAAGGCACCGGGCGCGGGTTCCTGCTGAAATTTTGCGCCAGCCTGCCCCATCTGCAGTCGTTTAGCCTGAGCGCGCCGATCCGCTGGGCCGCGGGCTGTCCGCTGGAGTCAGCCATCAGTCAGCTGCTGATCTTCAGCGATGAGGCATTTCGCGATGCGCCGACGGGGGAGGTTGCCGTGGAAGAGGTCGATCAGTCCAGCTGGCAAACGCGGCCGGCGCTGCCGGAGGCGATGTACCAGCTGTTGTCCGGGGCGCATTACCGCACTTCTCCTCTCGATCTGCGGCGCATGATGGACGCGCCGGGCCAGGCTTTCCGCTGTGCACGCGCCGGCGGCGCGGTGGTGGGCGCGCTGTGGCTGGTGGCCGAGGGGGGACTTTCTCCTGAACTCAGCCGGGCGGTGTGGGCGGGTTTTCGCCGGCCGCGAGGGAACCTGGTCGCCCAGTCGCTGGCGGCGCATGGCGGCAGTCCCCTCGCGGCGACGCTGCGCGGGCTGCGGGTCAGTCGGATCGCCGTCCACCCCGCCCGCCAGCGCGAAGGGCTGGGACAGCAGATGATCGCGGATATCGCCGCCGATGCCGCAGGTTATGACTATCTCTCCGTCAGCTTTGGCTATACCCCTGAGCTGTGGCGCTTCTGGCAACGCTGCGGGTTTATCCTCGTGCGGCTGGGTACTCATCGCGAGGCCAGCAGCGGATGCTATACCGCGATGGCTCTGTTCCCGCTGACTGCAGCGGGGCATCAGCTCGCGCAGCGGGAGGCACAGCGGCTACAACGCGATGAATACTGGCTGCGCCCGTGGCGGGACGCGCCCGCGCCGCTGCCGGCCGTTTCAGGGGCTATGCTTAGTGAGGAGGACTGGCTGGAAGCGGCCAGCTTTGCCTTCGCCCATCGCCCGCTGGCTGCGGCGCTGGGTTGCCTCAATCGTCTGCTGATGCAGGTCGACATGCCGTTGCCGGCGCTGCGCGGGCGCCTGCAGGGGGAAGAAGAGGCCGAACTCTGCGCCGCGCTGCAGCTAACAGGGCGTAAAGCGCTGCTGGCGAGATGGCGTCAGGAGGCCGCTGACGCCTTGCGCTTCCTCGATGCAGCGCGCGCTGAGGCGCTGCGTCAGCAGGTAGCGCACCTGCAATTTTTTTAACTAACTCATTCAGTTAAATGGCATGGTCATATCTGGCGAGCGGCGTACACTGCCCGCATACACAAAGGAGACAGCCATGAAACACGATCATTTTATTGTTCAAAGCCCTGCGACGCCTGCGCAACAGCTGTTGCTGCTGTTTCATGGCGTGGGGGATAACCCGGTCTCCATGGGGCAAATTGGCAGCTGGTTCGCGCCGCAGTTTCCTGATGCGCTGATCGTTAGCATTGGCGGGGTGGAGCCTTGCGGTCCCAACGGCCGGCAGTGGTTTTCGGTGCAGGGAGTGACGGAAGAGAATCGTCAGCAGCGTATCGACGCCATTATGCCGACCTTTATTGACATTGTGCGCTACTGGCAGGAAAAGAGCGGCGTCAGCCCGCTGGCCACCGCGCTGATCGGCTTCTCTCAGGGGGCGATCATGTCGCTGGAGAGCATCAAAGCGGCGCCGGATCTGGCTTCGCGGGTGATCGCCTTTAATGGCCGCTACGCGACGCTGCCGGTCACCGCAACGACGGCCACCACCATTCACCTGATCCACGGTGGTGACGATCGGGTTATCGATCTGGCATGGGCGGTGTCGGCTCAGGAGGCGTTGTTGCAGGCGGGGGGCGACGTGACCTTAGATATTGTTGACGATCTGGGGCATGCCATCGACGATCGCAGCATGCAGTTTGCGATTGAGCGACTGCGCTATACCGTGCCGAAGCACTATTTTGATGAGGCGCTGAGCGGCAGTACGCCGAAAGGGGACGATATCATCGAAATGCTGTAACCCCGGCGGCCGGGGTTACAGGCGGGTGGTACCGCGATAAAGGCAAACTTACGGTTTCTTCGACTGGTCGTGCTTCGGCCAGTCGTCGTCATCATCCCATTTATCGTTAAAATCACGGTGCGGCGGCAGATCGGGTTTGTTGTTAAGGAATTTTTTGTGGTCAACGCGGTTCAGATCTTTAATCACGTTGATAATTACCCCCACCAAAAAGACCAGCACCAGAATCCACCAGTGTTTAATAAGCCATTCCATGCGCGCTTCCTCTTTACGTCAGTACGTCAGGCGACCAGCTGTTCCATTACGCGTTGATACATCCGCGCCAGCAGCTGCAGGTCGGCGGCGTTCACACATTCATTAATTTTGTGAATCGTGGCGTTCACGGGGCCCAGCTCTACCACCTGCGCCCCCATGCGCGCGATAAACCGTCCGTCTGAGGTGCCGCCGTTGGTTAACAGCTGCGGTTTGATCTCATTATAGTGCTCAATCGCGTTGACGACCGCATCCACTAGCTTGCCCCGTCCGGTGAGGAACGGCTGGCCGGAGAGCCACCACTCCACGCTGTAACGCAGCTGGTATTTTTCCAGCAGGGCGACCACCCGGGCTTTGATCATCTCGTCCGTCAGTTCCGTACTGAAGCGGAAGTTGAACTGGACGAACATATCGCCAGGGATCACGTTGTTGCTGCCGGTGCCGGACTGCACGTTGGCAATCTGCATGCTGGTCGGCGGGAAGTATTCATTGCCTTTATCCCACTCGATAGTGACCAGCTCCGCCAGCATCGGCGCCGCGCGATGGACGGGGTTATCGGCAAGGTGCGGATAGGCGACATGGCCCTGTACGCCGTGAATGGTCAGATTGCAGGTCAGCGAGCCGCGACGGCCGTTTTTCACCACATCGCCGACCACTTCGGTACTGGAGGGTTCGCCGACCAGACAGTAGTCCAGACGCTCGTTACGCGCCATCAGCGTCTCCACCACTTTGACGGTGCCGTTTTTGGCGCTGGCCTCTTCATCAGAGGTAATCAAAAACGCCAGCCGGCCCCGGTGGTTCGGGTACTGCGCGACAAAACGCTCAGCGGCAACCACCATCGCCGCCAGCGAGCCTTTCATATCTGCCGCCCCGCGGCCAAACAGCATCCCGTCGCGGATGGTGGGTTCGAACGGCGGATTGATCCAGCGGTCGGCGTCGCCTGCCGGGACCACGTCGGTGTGGCCGGCGAAGGCCAGCGTCTCGCCGTGGCCGCGCCAGGCCCAGAAGTTCTGCGTATCGCCGAAATCCATCGGTTCAACGGTAAAGCCGATCGCACGCAGGCGTTCAATCATTAACGCCTGGCATCCCGCATCATCGGGGCTAAGGGAAGGGCGGCGAATAAGCTGCTGAGCCAGCTCAATGACCGGGCAAGACATAGACTATACCTCGTTAAACTGCTGATAACTTGCTTCACTAAAACCCAGCAGCATAGGACGACCGGGCGCGCAGAGCAATGGGCGTTTGATAATCGCCGGCATTTCCAGCATCAATGCGGCGGCGGCATCGGCATTATCGATGCTGTTGCGCAGCGATTCGTCCAGCTTGCGCCAGGTGGTGCCGCGGGTGTTCAGCAGCGCCTGCCAGCCCAGTTCGGCAATAAAGGTATCCAGTTGCGCGCGGTCGAGGCCATCGGCGCGGTAGTCATGGAAGCGATAGTCAATCTGATGCGCTTCCAGCCAGCGGCGGGCTTTTTTAATGGTATCGCAGTTTTTAATTCCGTACATGGTGAGCATAGATAAACCTTTAACATTCAATTAAGCGGTTAACTCAGATATTTCCGAATATATAAGCCTTATTGAAATAATACGTGATTCAGATGAATAAATATAACTTTTTACCGGGTATCTTATGCCATGTTTTCGGGTGATTAAAATTCGCCCAGTCGCGGGCATGATGTGAGGGCACTAACAATATTACGAAAATGTTGCCTGATGGTGCTCTGCGTCACATAATTTTTACATACGAGACGGCATAGTGGCGGCAACCAGAGGTTTTCTCTCTGTCAGCGGTCCACAAGACAATCAGAGCAATAGGGGAGCATAACTTCCCATCAGCAATGAAGTTATATAGAATCGACCATAATAATAAGAGAGGCTATTATGATTGAACATGAACTGGGGAACTGGAAAGATTTTATTGAAGGCATGCTTCGTAAATAAATTTCCGCAATGTGAGCAGGGGAATAACGCGACGTAAATAAGCGCGTCATGGTTCTGAACACATAAAGAAGGCGACCATCAGGTCGCCTTTTCTGTTATTCCGGCTCGCCGCCGACGCCCGACGGTTTATTGCGGACGCTCCTTCAGCGGAAAGCGGCGGCGCACCAGCACAAAGAACAGCGGTACGAAAAAGATGGCCAGCACGGTGGCGGAGATCATCCCGCCCATCACCCCGGTACCGACCGCATGCTGGCTGCCGGAGCCGGCTCCGGTGCTGGTGGCCATCGGCAGGACGCCGAAGATAAACGCCAGCGAGGTCATCAGAATGGGGCGCAGGCGCTGACGGCAGGCCGACAGCGTGGCGCTGAGCAGATCCTGGCCTTTCTCGTTGAGCTCATTGGCGAACTCGACGATCAGAATGGCGTTTTTCGCCGACAGGCCGATCACCGTCAACAGACCCACCTGGAAGTAAACGTCATTCTCCAGGCCGCGCATCCAGGTCGCCAGCAGGGCGCCAATCACCCCGAGCGGGACCACCAGCATCACCGAGAACGGCACCGACCAGCTCTCGTACAGCGCCGCCAGGCACAGGAACACCACCAGCAGAGAAATCGCGTACAGGGCCGGCGCCTGGGCGCCGGAGAGGCGTTCCTGATAGGACATGGCGGTCCATTCGAGGCCAAAGCCGGTTGGCAGCTGCGCGGCCAGTTTCTCCATCATGTCCATCGCGGTACCGGTACTGATGCCCGGCGCCGCCTCACCGACGATCTCCACCGCCGAATAGCCATTGTAGCGCTCCAGACGCGGCGAGCCGGTCTCCCAGCGCGAGGTGGCGAAGGCCGAGAACGGCACCATCGTGCCGCTGCTGTTGCGGACGTACCAGAGATTGATATCGTCAGGCAGCATCCGATATTTCGCCGCCGCCTGGACGTAGACTTTCTTCACCCTCCCGCGATCCATAAAGTCGTTGACGTAGCTCGACCCCCACGCGGTTTGCAGCGTATCGTTGATGTCGTCAATGGAGACGCCCAGCGCCTGAGCTTTACGCTGATCGATATCGACCTGCAGCTGCGGGCTGTCGTCGAGCCCGTTATGCCGGACCCGGGTCAACAGCGGGTTTTTACCCGCCAGCTCAAGCAGCGTATCGCGTGCCGCCATCAGCGCATCGTGCCCCTTACCGGCGTGATCT
Source organism: Klebsiella sp. TF21-TM (assembly GCF_019753495.1). Taxonomy (NCBI): domain Bacteria; kingdom Pseudomonadati; phylum Pseudomonadota; class Gammaproteobacteria; order Enterobacterales; family Enterobacteriaceae; genus Klebsiella; species Klebsiella sp. TF21-TM. The sequence continues at coordinate 66,505 of NZ_JAIJYL010000020.1, forward strand.
TCCAGCTCCATATCGAAGCCTGCCGAACTGCCGAGGCCGCTGATCGCCGGCGGGCTGCTGGCGATGACCCGGGCTTCGTTGATCTGATTAAACGCTTTGGTGGCGCGTTCAATAATGGCAAAGGAGGAGCCGGTTTGCGGATCGCGCTGGTCCCAGTCTTTGAGGCGCACGAACATACGGGCTACGTTCTGCCCGTTGCCGCCGGGGCCGGAGCCAACGGTAGCGAACACCGACTCCACGTTTTGCTTCTCGTTATTGAGGAAGTAATCTTCCGCTTTCTGCACCACTTTCAGCGTCTGCTGTTGGGTGCTGCCGCTCGGCAACTGTACCGAGGTGGTGAACATCCCCCGATCCTCCAGCGGCAGGAATGAGGTGGGCAGATGCAGGAACAGGAACACCATCCCGCCGAGCAGAACGACATAGATCAGCATCCAGCGCAGCGAGCGATGAAGAATTTTGCCGACGAAGGTTTCATAGCGGCTGGCGCTGCGGTTAAAGGTGCGGTTGAACCAGCCGAAGAAGCCTTTTCTCTCATGAGATTCACCTGGCTTAACCGGTTTGAGCAGGGTGGCGCAAAGGGCCGGGGTGAGGATCATGGCCACCAGCACCGAGAGGACCATCGCCGCGACGATAGTAATTGAGAACTGGCGATAGATAGCGCCGGTGGTGCCGCCGAAGAAGGCCATCGGCACAAACACCGCCGACAGCACCATCGCGATCCCCACCAGCGCGCCCTGAATTTGTCCCATCGATTTGCGGGTGGCTTCCCGCGGCGACAGGCCTTCCTCGCTCATGATGCGCTCAACGTTTTCCACCACCACGATGGCGTCATCCACCAGCAGGCCGATAGCCAGCACCATCGCGAACATCGTCAGGGTGTTGATGCTGTAGCCACAGGCATAAAGCACCGCGAAGGTGCCCATCAGCACCACCGGCACGGCGATGGTCGGGATCAGGGTGGCGCGGAAGTTCTGCAGGAACAGATACATCACGAGGAAAACCAGCAGGATCGCCTCCAGCAGGGTTTTCACCACGTCGGTAATGGAAGCCTTCACGAAGGAGGTGGTCTCATAGGCGACTTTATATTCCAGCCCGTGCGGGAAATACTGCGACAGCTCATTGAGGCGAGCGATCACGCGCTCCGCGGTGGCCATTTCGTTGGCGCCGGAGGCGAGCTTAATTCCCAGGCCAGAGGCGGCCTGGCGGTTATAGCGGCTAAGATAGTCGTACTTCTCCGCCCCCATCTCCACGGTAGCGACATCGCCGAGGGTCACTTCTGAACCATCCTGATTGACGCGCAGGGTGATATTGCGAAACTGTTCCGGGGTTTGCAGCAGAGATTGCGAGTTGATGGTGGCGTTCAGCGCCTGCTTATCGACGGAAGGCGTGCCGCCGAGCTGGCCGACGGCAATCTGGGCGTTCTGCGAACTGATGGCGTCGGTAACATCCTTGGTGGTCAGCTGGAAGCTATTGAGCTTTGCCGGATCGAGCCAGATGCGCATTGAGTATTGCGAGCCGTAGGCGTCGATATCCCCTACGCCATTGACGCGGCTGAGCGGGTCCTGAATGTTACTGGCGACGTAGTCGGCGATATCCTGTTTATCCATACTGCCGTCGGTGGAGACGAAGGCGAGGGTCAGGATATTGGTATCGCCAGTCTTGCGCACCGTTACCCCCTGGTTTTGCACCGCCTGCGGCAGCTTACGCATCGCCGACTGCAGCTGGTTTTGCACCTGCTGCACGGCTTCATCCGGGTCGGTACCGGCGGTAAAACTGAGGGTGATGGTCGCCTGGCCGGTGGCGCTGCTCTGGGATGACATATACATCAGGTTATCGAGGCCGGTCATATTCTGTTCGATAACCTGGGTGACGGTATTCTCCAGGGTTTGCGCGGAAGCGCCGGGATAGTTGGCCGTGACCCGCACATTCGGCGGGGCCAGATCGGGATACTGTTCAACCGGTAGCGACAAAATGGCAAGGGTGCCCGTCAGGCATAACAGGATTGCCAGTACCCACGCAAAAATGGGGCGATCGATAAAGAAATTCGCCATCAGAATAAAAACCTCATATGCACATGTTCTTGTTATTGCACAGCCTGTGCCACTTTAGCCCCAGCGCCTCCGGCAATCGTGGAGAAATTAAGGAGATAGTGTAATTTATCATGTTGCTTTTGCCGTATCGTAAAGAAACATCGAACTTTCCTGCCGCCGGGTCGGCCACTCCGCTTCGCCCGCAGCACCTGGGGACGCATTATTCCTTGCCGGTGTGAAACCTGATTTCATTTAAGTCAAAAAAATTGATCCAAAACGGATTCTTTCCAGAAAAAGGGTATCCTGGGCAAATGAACATTGTTCCGGCCTCGTCTTGTCGGGTAATAAATAGGCATGCGCATTAAGGGGTTATTCACCAATAAGACAAAAGGAAGCCATGAACCACTTTATATTGAGCGATAGCCGAAAATGTATCGGTTGCCAGGCCTGCGAAGTGGCCTGCGTAATGGCGCATAACGAGGAGCAACATGCGCTGACCCCGCAGCGCTTTTTGCCCCGTATCACCGTGATTAAAGCAAAAGGGCAGCGTAACGCCATCACCTGCCGCCACTGCGAAGACGCCCCCTGCCTCCGCAGCTGCCCCAACGGCGCCATCGCCCAGACTGGCGACAGCGTTCAGGTCTGTCAGGAGAAATGCATTGGCTGTAAATCCTGCATGGTGGCCTGCCCGTTCGGGGTGATGCAGGTCGTGGTCACGCCGGAAGCCGCAGGCCAGGTGAAAGCCAGCGCGCAAAAATGCGATCTGTGCGCGGGCCGCGAGGCGGGACCGGCCTGTGTGGAAAACTGTCCGGCGCAGGCGCTGAGCCTCGCCGACGATGAGACATTGACCACGCTGGCCAGGCAGCGGCGTCTGCGGTCGGCCTGCCAGGAGGCGCAGCCGTGGCAGCGCGGCGCGGCCCCCGCCAGGCAGCCCGACGCCGGCGAGAAGGCCAGGCAAATGGCGATGACGCCGCCGCGCGGAGAGCCGGATAAGCTGGCGGCGGAGGCGCGTAAGAGCCACTTTGAGGAGATCTATCAGCCGTTCACCCCGACGCAGGCCCGGCAGCAGGCCGCCCGCTGCCTGAAATGTGGAGAACACAGCATCTGTGAATGGACCTGTCCACTGCATAACCACATTCCGCAGTGGGTCGAGCTGGTGAAGGCAGGGGATATCGCCGCCGCGGTCGCCCTGTCCCATCAGACCAACTGTCTGCCGGAGATCACCGGCCGCGTCTGCCCTCAGGACCGGCTGTGTGAGGGCGCCTGCACCCTGCGCGATGAAAGCGGCGCGGTCACCATCGGCAATATTGAGCGATTTATATCCGACCAGGCGCTGGCCAGCGGCTGGCGTCCGGACCTCTCGCAGGTTAAGCCGAGCGGTAAACGGGTGGCGATTATCGGCGCCGGACCGGCCGGGCTGGCCTGCGCCGATGTGCTGGTGCGCCACGGCGTACAGCCGGTGGTCTTTGACCGTCATCCGGAGATCGGCGGCCTGCTGACCTTCGGCATTCCGGCGTTCAAGCTGGATAAGTCACTGCTGGCCCGGCGGCGGGCGATTTTCTGCGAGATGGGCGTCCGCTTTGAGCTCAACTGCGAGGTGGGGAAAGATATCCCCCTGGCGACGCTGCTGGCTGAGTATGACGCGGTGTTCGTCGGCGCCGGAACCTATCGCTCCATGAAGGCCGGCCTGCCGAATGAAGAGGCGCCCGGGGTCTACGATGCGCTGCCGTTTCTTATCGCCAACACCAAACAGGTGATGGGGCTGGCGGAATCGGCGCAGGAGCCTTATGTCAACACCGCCGGGCTGAACGTGGTGGTGCTGGGGGGCGGCGATACGGCGATGGACTGCGTGCGCACCGCGCTGCGCCATGGCGCCCGCCAGGTGACTTGCGCCTATCGGCGGGATGAAGCCAACATGCCGGGCTCGAAAAAAGAGGTCAAAAACGCCCGCGAAGAGGGGGCGCTCTTTGAGTTTAACGTCCAGCCGGTGACGCTTGAGCTGGACGAGAACGGACGGGTGAACGGGGTTCGCTTTTTGCGCACCGAGCTTGGCGCGCCGGACGCCGGCGGAAGACGCCGCCCGACGCCGATCCCCGGCAGCGAGTTTGTTATGCCGGCAGAGGCGGTGATCATGGCCTTTGGCTTCCACCCGCACCGCATGCCCTGGCTGGAAGCGGCCGGGGTGGCGCTGGACAGCCAGGGGCGGATTAAAGCCGGAGTGGAGAGCCGTTACCGTTATCAGACCAGTCAGGAGAAGATCTTCGCCGGCGGCGATGCCGTGCGCGGCGCCGACCTGGTGGTAACGGCGATGGCGGAAGGCCGTCATGCGGCGCAGGGGATCCTTGACTATCTGGGGCTGAAAACGACGCCGCTTCACTGACGACAAACCCGGCTCCGCAGCGTAGTATGAGGGCGTCCTTTTACGCTTTGGGGTCGGTATGTCACTCAATATTCACGTCATTAAAGATAAAATCCTCTCTGAGAACTGGTTCGTACTACGCAACATGACCTATGAGCTGACGCGGGCGGACGGCAGCGTCGTGCGCCACAAACGCGAGGTCTACGATCGCGGCAATGGCGCCACCGTGCTGCTGTATAACCGCCATAAGCAGACGGTGGTCCTGGTGCGTCAGTTCCGGGTCGCCACCTGGGTCAATGGCAATCATGACGGCATGCTGATTGAAACCTGCGCCGGGCTGCTGGACAACGACGAGCCGGAGGCCTGCATTCGGAAAGAGGCGGTGGAAGAGACCGGCTATGAAGTGGGCGAGGTGCGAAAGCTGTTTGAGCTGTTTATGTCGCCAGGCGGCGTCACCGAAGTGGTGCATTTCTTTATCGCCGAGTACAGCGACGCCCAGCGAACCACCAGCGGCGGCGGGGTGGATGACGAAGCCATCGAGGTGCTGGAGCTGCCCTTTAGCCAGGCGCTACAGATGGTCGCTGATGGGGAGATCCGCGACGGGAAAGCGGTCATTCTGCTGCAGTATCTGCAAACCTCCGGCCTGATGTCGGGGAACTCTGACAAATCCGATTGAGTCAGCGGCTGCCGTTGTCCAGGATAGGCGCCGTGGTCGGGTTTATCTGGGGTCGGGCGGTTCATGCTTTTTCGCATCATTTTTTTCCTCTTTCTGGCGGTGCTGCCTTGCTCACAGGCATGGTCGGCACCGGCGCAGCAGCGCTTCAACGACTGGCAGGTCACCTGTAATAACCAAAATTTCTGCGTCACCCGCAACGTGGGGCTGCATTATGGTCTGGTGATGACCCTCAGCCGCAGCGCCGGGGCGGCTACTGACGCCAGCCTGCGTATCGAACTGGGCGGCACCGGCAATCCGGTGGCGACGCTCGCGCCGATAGCGCCGCGCCTGCTGCTGGATGGTAAACCGCTGTCCCTGACCGACAAGCGCTGGCGCATTGAAGATAAACTCATTAAAACCGACGACAGCGTGACGATCGATGCCTTCCTCCAGCGGGTCCAGGAGGGAAAAACCCTCTCGCTGGCCAACGGCCTGCAGACCATCTCCCTGCAAGGGCTGAAAGCGGCCCTGTTATTTATCGACGCCCGGCAAAAGCGGGTGGGCAGCGAAACGGCCTGGGTCGGCAAAGGGGAGGAGCCGCCGCTCAGCGTACCGCCGGCGCCGGCGCTGCGCGCGGTGGCGAGCGCGGTCACGGCGCAGTCGCCGCTGGGACGTGATGAACTCAACGATCTGATGGACTACGGCAATGAGCGGATGAGCAACAGCAACTGCTCCCTCGATCCGTTCCGCCGCGAAATTCGCGTCACTGCGCTGACGGATGACAAAGTGCTGCTGATGACCAGCTGTGAATCCGGGGCGTACAACACCGTCTGGCTGGCCTGGCTGGTCTCCCGCCAGCGCCCGTATGTCGCCCGTCAGGTGCGGCTGACGCTGCCATTTCAGCCGCCCGGCGAGGCGCCGCGGGAGATTGAGCTGATTAACGCCAGCTATGATGACCGTCGTCATGAGCTGGTGACCCTGGACAAGGGGCGCGCGTCTGGCGATTGCGGGATCCAGACCCGCTGGCGTTTTGACGGCCAGCGGTTCAGCCTCTCCCGTTACGCACAGCAGCCGACGTGCGACAACTGGCAGGGGCCAGATGCCTGGCCCACGCTGTGGATCACCCGTTAAGCACCTGTTCGGCGGTGGCGACGATATGGTCGACCGTAAAGCCAAAGAACGGGAACAGCTGCTCCGCCGGGGCGGATTCACCGTAGCCGGTCATGCCGACGATCTTGCCTTTTAAGCCGACATATTTATACCAGTAGTCCGCTATCCCGGCCTCGACGGCCACCCGGGCGCTGACGTCCGACGGCAGCACCGACTCGCGCCAGGCCTCGTCCTGAGCATCAAACACGTCGGTGGAGGGGAGCGAAACCACCCGCACATTCACTCCGTTGGCCAACAGTTTTTCCGCCGCCAGGACGGTGATTTCCACTTCCGAGCCGGTGGCGATGAGGATCAGGTCGGGTTTGCCGCCGGCATCCTTCAGCACGTAGCCGCCCCGGGCGATATCCTGAACCTGTTGCGGGGTACGCGGCATCTGCGCCAGGTTTTGTCGCGACAGGATCAGCGCCGTCGGTCCGCCCTGACGCGCGATGGCCGCCTGCCAGGCGACGGCGGTCTCCACCTGGTCGCAAGGGCGCCAGGTGCTGAAGTTGGGCGTCAGCCGCAGACTGGCCAGCTGTTCCACCGCCTGGTGGGTCGGACCGTCTTCCCCAAGACCGATGGAGTCATGGGTATAGACCATGATCTGCCGGGCCTTCATCAGGGCCGCCATGCGCGCGGCGTTGCGGGCGTATTCCACAAACATCAGAAAGGTCGAGGTATAGGGAATGAAGCCCCCGTGCAGGGCGATGCCGTTGGCCACCGCGGTCATGCCGAATTCGCGCACGCCGTAGTGGATATAGTTGCCGGCGGGATCCTCTTTAATCGATGTCGAGCCAGACCAGATGGTCAGGTTACTCGGCGCGAGATCCGCCGAACCGCCCAGCAGCTCCGGGAGGTGCGGGCCGTACGCGTTCAGCGCATTTTGCGAGGCTTTACGGCTGGCGATCTTCGCCGGCTCGGCCTGCAGCTTCGCCACGTAGTCGCGCGCCGTCGCGGCAAAATCCTCCGGCAGGGCGCCTGCCATGCGACGGGTCAGCTCAGCGGCCAGTTCCGGGAACTGCTGCTGGTAGGCGGCGAATTTCTCGTTCCAGGCGTGCTCGGCTTTTTCGCCGCGTGGCCGCGCATCCCAACCCTGATAGATCTCTTTCGGGATCTCAAAGGGCGGATATTTCCAGCCCAGCTGCTGGCGGGCCAGGGCCACCTCTTTTTCACCCAGCGCCGCGCCGTGCGACTCCTCTGAGCCGGCTTTGTTGGGCGAACCGAAGCCGATGATGGTCCGACAGATGATCAGCGACGGCTTATCTTTCACCGCCTGCGCTTCCGTAATGGCCTGTTTGATGGCCTGCGGATCGTGGCCGTCGATATCGCCGATCACATGCCAGTGGTAGGCGCGGAAGCGTTCCGCTGTATCGTCGGAAAACCAGCCTTCGGTTTTGCCGTCGATGGAGATGCCGTTGTGATCGTAAAAACCGATCAGCTTGCCCAATCCGAGCGTGCCTGCCAGCGAACAGGCCTCATGGGAGATCCCCTCCATCAGACAGCCATCGCCCATGAAAACCCAGGTGTGATGGTCGATAATCTCATGACCGGGGCGGTTAAACTGCGCCGCCAGGGTGCGTTCGGCAATGGCCATACCGACGGCGTTCGCCAGCCCCTGGCCCAGCGGGCCGGTGGTGGTCTCCACCCCGGGGGTATAGCCATGCTCCGGGTGACCCGGTGTTTTAGAGTGCAGCTGGCGGAACTGCTTCAGCTCTGACAGCGGCAGATCGTAGCCGGTCAGGTGCAGCAGACTGTAGAGCAGCATCGACGCGTGGCCGTTGGACAGAATAAAGCGGTCGCGGTCCACCCAGCCAGGGTTCTGCGGATTGTGCTTAAGAAAATCGTTCCACAGCACTTCGGCAATATCTGCCATCCCCATTGGCGCACCGGGGTGGCCGGAATTGGCTTTCTGCACCGCGTCCATACTGAGGGCGCGGATGGCGTTGGCAAGCTCTCTTCGGGACATAGTTTTCTCCGTGAGACTAAAGTGACAGTTTGGCGGCAAGCAGATCTTCCAGTTTGCGTTGATCGACGGCGAACAGGCGGATACCCTCCGCCAGCTTTTCGACCGCCATAGGATCCTGATTATGTTCCCAGCGGAACTCCGCCTCGCTGAGCGGCACCGGGCGCGGCAGGATCTGGCTGGCAGGGATCAGTTTGCGCACCACCGGGGCGTCGCTGGCCTGCAGCTCTTTTAATAAAGGCGGGGCGATGGTCAGGCGGTCGCAGCCGACCAGGGCGAGGATCTGCTCGGTGCGGCGGAAGCTGGCGCCCATCACGATGGTGTTGTATTTATGCTGTTTGAAGTAGTCATAGATATTGCGCACGGATTTCACTCCTGGATCTTCCTCAACCACGTAAGGATCCAGCGGTTTGCGCGCCTGATACCAGTCATAAATACGCCCGACGAAAGGGGAGATCAGATAGACACCGGCTTCGGCGCAGGCCCGGGCCTGGGCGAAGGAAAACAGCAGCGTCAGGTTGCAGTGGATCCCCTCTTTTTCCAGCGTTTCGGCGGCGCGGATCCCCTCCCAGGTGGAGGCCAGCTTGATCAGGATCCGTGACTTATCAATGCCCATCTCCTGATACAGCGCCACCAGATGGCGCGCCTTCTCGATACTCTTCTCCCGGTTGAAGGAGAGCCGGGCGTCCACCTCGGTGGAGACACGGCCAGGAATGCTTTTGAGGATCTCCGCGCCAAAATTGACCGCCAGCTTATCGCAGGCGTGAGTTACCTGCGCTTCGCGGCTGCCTCCTTGCTTTTTGGCCCAGGCGATCGCGTCGTCGATGAGTCCGCTATAGGACGCCAGCCCGGCGGCTTTCAGCAGCAGGGAGGGGTTGGTGGTGGCATCTTCCGGATGGTAGTGGCGGATGGATTCGATGTCGCCGCTGTCGGCGACCACGGTGGTGAACTGCTTAATACTGTCTAGCTGATTCATGGATAAGTCCTCCTGGAACAAGGTGTTACATGAGTGCTTGCCGGTATGCGGTATAAATATTGATGAGGTACATAACCAAAAAGCATAGCAGACGGGGCTATTATTGGCGGCGAATCCGGGTAACATAACCGCTATAAATTGATAACAACCAGATCATAGCGATGGCCAGAGTTTGGCGGTGTTCAAAGTTTATCGCCCCGCCAGGAGGGATACTGTCTGCCACTGAAAGGTGAACGACAGGATGGTCATCACGCTTTTTCCCTACGAACGATACGTGAAAGAAAGGAATATAAAATGGATGAGCAGTTAAAACAGAGCGCCCTCGACTTCCACGAATTTCCGGTTCCCGGAAAAATCCAGGTCTCGCCGACCAAACCTCTCGCTACCCAGCGCGATCTGGCGCTGGCCTACTCGCCGGGCGTCGCGGCCCCCTGTCTGGAAATCGAAAAAGATCCGCTGGCGGCCTACAAATATACCGCCCGCGGCAACCTGGTGGCGGTCGTCTCCAACGGCACCGCGGTGCTGGGGCTTGGCAACATCGGCGCCCTGGCCGGCAAACCGGTAATGGAGGGCAAAGGCGTCCTGTTTAAGAAATTTGCCGGCATCGATGTGTTTGATATCGAAGTCGATGAGCTGGACCCGGACAAATTCATTAACGTCGTCGCCGCCCTTGAGCCGACCTTCGGCGGCATCAACCTCGAAGATATTAAAGCGCCGGAGTGTTTCTACATTGAGCAGCAGCTGCGCGAGCGGATGAATATTCCGGTGTTCCATGACGATCAGCACGGCACGGCGATCATCAGCACCGCGGCGATCCTCAACGGCCTGCGCGTCGTTGAGAAGAATCTGTCCGACGTGCGGATGGTGGTCTCCGGCGCGGGGGCGGCGGCTATCGCCTGCATGAACCTGCTGGTGGCGCTGGGGATGCAAAAGCACAACATCGTGGTCTGCGATTCGAAAGGCGTTATCTATAAGGATCGTGAGCCGAACATGGCGGAAACCAAAGCGGCCTACGCAGTGGAAGACGACGGCAAACGCACCCTCGATGACGTGATCGACGGCGCGGACATTTTCCTCGGCTGCTCCGGTCCGAAAGTGCTGACCCCGGAGATGGTGAAGAAGATGGCGCGCGCGCCGCTGATCCTCGCCCTGGCCAACCCGGAGCCGGAAATTCTGCCGCCGCTGGCGAAGCAGGTCCGCGATGACGCCATCATCTGCACCGGCCGCTCCGACTACCCTAACCAGGTCAACAACGTCCTCTGCTTCCCGTTCATCTTCCGCGGCGCGCTGGACGTCGGCGCGACGGCGATCAACGAAGAGATGAAGCTGGCGGCGGTGCATGCCATTGCCGAGCTGGCCCACGCCGAGCAGAGCGAAGTGGTGGCCTCCGCCTACGGCGATCAGGATTTAAGCTTTGGCCCGGACTACATTATTCCGAAACCGTTCGATCCGCGGCTTATCGTCAAGATCGCCCCCGCGGTGGCGAAGGCGGCGATGGACTCCGGCGTGGCGACGCGCCCGATCGCCGATTTTGACGCCTATATCGAGAAGCTGAGCGAGTTCGTCTATAAGACCAACCTGTTTATGAAGCCTATCTTCTCTCAAGCACGCAAAGAGCCGAAGCGCGTGGTGCTGGCGGAAGGGGAGGAGACCCGGGTGCTGCACGCCACCCAGGAGCTGGTGTCGCTGGGGCTGGCCAAACCGATTCTGGTGGGGCGCCCGAGCGTGATTGAAATGCGCATCCAGAAGCTGGGCCTGCAGATCAAGGCCGGCGTTGACTTCGAGATCGTCAATAATGAATCCGACCCACGGTTTAAAGAGTACTGGAGCGAGTACTACCAGCTGATGAAACGCCGCGGCATTACCCAGGAGCAGGCGCAGCGGGCGGTGATTAGCAACACCACGGTGATTGGCGCCATCATGGTTCACCGTGGCGAAGCGGATGCGATGATCTGCGGCACCATTGGCGAGTACCACGACCACTACCGCGTGGTGCAGCCGCTGTTCGGCTATCGCGACGGCGTCAGCACCGCCGGGGCGATGAACGCGCTGCTGCTGCCGAGCGGCAACACCTTTATCGCTGACACCTATGTCAATCACGATCCATCGCCGGAAGAGCTGGCGGAGATCACCCTGATGGCGGCGGAAAGCGTGCGTCGCTTTGGTATCGAACCGCGGGTGGCGTTGCTGTCGCATTCCAACTTTGGCTCTGCCGACTGCCCGTCCGCCAGCAAGATGCGCAGAACCCTTGAGCTGGTGAAGGCGCGCGCGCCGGAGCTGATGATCGATGGCGAAATGCATGGCGACGCCGCGCTGGTGGAAAGCATTCGCAACGATCGCATGCCGGACAGCCCGCTGAAGGGGTCGGCCAATATTCTGGTGATGCCGAATATGGAAGCCGCCCGGATCAGCTATAACCTGCTGCGCGTCTCCAGTTCGGAAGGGGTCACCGTCGGGCCGGTGCTGATGGGGGTAGCGAAGCCGGTGCATATCCTGACGCCGATCGCCTCTGTGCGTCGCATCGTGAATATGGTGGCGCTGGCGGTTGTCGAAGCGCAAACCGAACCGCTGTAAATGTCATAAAAAAGCCCCGGTACTCCGGGGCTTTTTGGTCTGATTTGGCGTCGCTCAGATCCAGGCTTTCACTTTAATAAACTCGTTCAGCGCCGCCTCAGGGCTGCCGGCCTCCGGCTGGTAATCATATTCCCAGCGCACCAGCGGCGGCATCGACATCAGAATAGATTCCGTCCTACCGCCGGTCTGCAGACCGAACAGGGTGCCACGGTCCCAGACCAGATTGAATTCGACGTAGCGGCCGCGGCGATAGAGCTGAAAATGGCGCTCACGCTCGCCGTACGGCGTGGCTTTTCGGCGTTCGACGATGGGTAAATAGGCGTCAGCGTAACCGTTACCCACTGCCTGCATAAAGGCGAAGCAGTGGTCAAAATCCGGGGTGTTCAGGTCGTCAAAGAACAGACCGCCAATCCCGCGCTGTTCCTGGCGGTGCTTCAGATAGAAATAATCATCGCACCATTTTTTATAGCGCGGATAGACGGCTTCGCCGAACGGCAGACACAGATCGCGGGCGGTACGATGCCAGTGGACGGCATCCTCTTCAAAGCCGTAGTAGGGGGTTAAATCAAAGCCGCCGCCGAACCACCACACCGGCTCGGCGCCAGGCTTTTCGGCAATAAAGAACCGCACGTTGGCGTGGCTGGTGGGCACATAGGGGTTCAGCGGATGGACCACCAGCGAGACGCCCATGGCTTCAAAGCTGCGTCCGGCCAGCTCCGGGCGGTGGGCGGTGGCGGAGGCTGGCATGGCGTCGCCATGGACATGGGAAAAGTTGACCCCCGCCTGCTCGAACACATTGCCGTCGCGCAGCACCCGGCTGCGTCCGCCGCCGCCGCCTTCCCGCTGCCAGGCGTCTTCAATAAACGGCGCGCCATCCACGGCGCTTAGCTGCTGACAGAGGCTGTCCTGCAGCTGGAGCAGAAAAGTTTTAACCTGCGCGGCATCGGGTTTCATTAACGTCTCTTCGAATGGGCTTTCTGGTTATCGAACCAGTGGAAATAGCTGATAATGCCGTTGGCAATCGCGGTGGCGATTTTCTGCCGGAAGGCGGTGGTGCCGAGCAGTTTTTCCTCATTCGGGTTCGTAATGAACGAGGTTTCCACCAGCACGGACGGTATGGACGGCGACTTCAGCACCACGAACGCCGCCTGTTCGGTATTGCGGCTGTGCAGCTTATGCACCGGCTTGATCTTTTTCAGGATATGCGAGCCCAGCGTCAGGCTGTTTTTAATGGTGTCGGTCTGTACCAGATCGAACAGCACCTGCTGCAGCAGATGGTCTTTATCCGTCGCTTTCTTACCGGCGACCTCGTCGGCGCGGTTTTCGCGATCGGAGAGGTATTTCGCCATGGCGCTACTGGCGCCGCGGTTTGACAGAGCGAACACCGAGGCGCCGGCAGCGCTCGGGTTGGTGAAGCCATCGGCGTGGATCGACATAAACAGATCGGCGCCGTGCTGATGGGCAATCTCCACGCGGTCATACAGCGGGATAAAGGTATCGCCGGTGCGGGTCAGGCGGGCGTCAATGCCGTTGCTGCGCAAGATGCTGCGCACGTTCTTAGCGATCGCCAGCACCACATGCTTCTCTTTCGAGCCATTATGGCCGATAGCCCCGGTGTCGATGCCGCCGTGGCCCGGGTCGAGCATCACAATGCGGCGAGCGCCGGCCTTTTTGGCGGCGGGTTTGCTGTGTCCATTTGATGTTTTCAGTGGCTGCTCTTTTGCGCTGACCTGTGCAGTGACGCCGCTCAGCGTCATGGCAGCCAGCCCGGCTTTCAGCACCTGACGGCGCGAAGCAAGTATTTTTAAGGGTTTAAAAGTGCTCATTCGGCCTGAATTGTAAACAAGTGATGTCCAATGTTATATCGTATCGCGTTTGCCGTTACGACCATTCAAAATAAGAATTGTTTTACTTTTCATTTCAATACATGACAAAGTCATATTATGCCATTTTTTGTCGCTGATTTCGCCTGATATTGGCTATCAGTCATATTCGCGCCATAATCACTGTTTTTAACCGTCAATGGTGGGGAATACCATGGAGATTCGCGTTTTTCGCCAGCAGGATTTCGAAGAGGTTGTGACGCTGTGGGAGCGTTGCGATCTGCTGCGTCCCTGGAACGATCCGGAGATGGATATTGAGCGCAAGCTGAATCACGATGTCAGCCTGTTTCTGGTGGCGGAAGTGAACGGCGAAGTTGTCGGTACGGTGATGGGCGGATATGACGGCCATCGCGGGTCGGCCTACTATCTGGGCGTCCATCCTGAATATCGCGGTCGGGGGATCGCGAACGCGCTGCTCAACCGTCTGGAGAAAAAGCTGATTGCTCGCGGCTGCCCGAAAATCAATATTATGGTCCGCGAGGACAACGACGTGGTGCAGGGGATGTACGAGCGGCTGGGCTATGAGTACGCCGATGTCCTGACCCTGGGCAAACGCCTGATTGAAGATGAAGAATACTGAGTTTATCTCCGCCGATTTTGATGCCCATGGCCGTCTGCGTCTGCCTTTCCTTTTCTGGTGCGTGCTGTTGTTACAGGCCCGCACCTGGGTGCTGTTCTTGATGGCCGGCGCGTCGCGTCAGCAGGGCGACGCGATTCTAAATCTGTTCTATCCCGATCACGACCGCTTCTGGCTCGGTCTACTCCCCGGCGTGCCGGCGGTGCTGGCCTTTCTGCTTAGCGGCTATCGTCAGCGCCTGCCGCGCCTGTGGCGGGCGATGCGCTGGCTGCTGGTGTTATCGCAAGTGCTGCTGTTGCTGTGGCAGCCGATGCTATGGCTGAGCGGCGAATCTCCTTCCTCGCTGACCATCGGACTGCTGGCGGCGGATGGGTATGCCCTGTGGTGGCTGGCGACCAGCCGTCGCCTCGGCGCCTGTTTTCGCCAGACCACCTTTTAATGGCACTTTTTGCCGATCGTGAACTCCAACATGCGTTGAATGACTCAGAAAGGATTGTGATATGAAATCGCTACGTGTAATGCTCTGCGCGCTTCCGCTGGCGCTGACCGGCTGCTCAACGATGAGCGCGGTCAACTGGTCGGCGGCCTATCCGTGGAACTGGTTTGGTTCTTCCACCGAGGTGACCGAGCAGGGGGTGGGGAAACTGACGGCGTCCACGCCGCTCAACGAACAGGCCATTAGCGATGCGCTGGGGAGCGACTACCGTTTGCGCAGCGGAATGAAGACCGATAAGGGGAATATCGTCCACTACTTTGAAGCGCTGAAAGACAACAGCGTGGCGCTGACCATCAATGGCGACAACGGCGCCATCAGCCGGATTGACGTCCGCGATGCCGAAATCAAAACCGCCAGCGGCGTGAAAATCGGCACACCGTTCAGCGACCTGTACAGCAAAGCCTTCGGCAACTGCCAGAAAGCCAGCAATGACAATGGCGCGGTCGTCGAGTGTCAGGCCGAGGGGAGCCAGCACATCAGTTACGCCTTCACCGGTCACTGGAGCGGCCCGGAGGAGCTGATGCCCTCCGACGATACGCTGAAAAACTGGAAGGTCAGCAAAATTATCTGGCGTCGCTAAATTGATCTGAAGAGACACGACGGCCCTGAAAAACGGTTACAATGGCGCGTTAGCAACGCGACAGCGTTGTAGTTGCATCATTTCAGGAGGAGCGATGTCTCAGGTTCAGAGCGGCATTTTGCCGGAACATTGCCGCGCGGCGATTTGGATTGAAGCCAATATCAAAGGGGACGTTAACGCCCTGCGCGAAGCGAGCAAAAATTTTGTCGATAACGTGGCCACCTTCCAGGCTAAATTCCCCGACGCTAAACTCGGTGCGGTGGTGGCGTTCGGCAATACCGTCTGGCGTCAGCTGAGCGGCGGCGAAGGGGCGGAGGAGTTAAAAGATTTTCCGGTCTACGGCAAAGGGCTGGCGCCATCCACCCAGTATGACCTGCTGATTCATATTTTATCCGCCCGCCATGAAGTGAACTTCTCGGTGGCGCAGGCCGCGCTGGCCGCCTTTGGCGACGCTATCGAGGTGAAAGAAGAGATCCACGGCTTCCGCTGGGTGGAAGAGCGTGACCTCAGCGGCTTCGTCGACGGCACCGAAAACCCGGCGGGGGAAGAAACCCGTCGTGAAGTGGCGGTGATCAAAGACGGCGTGGATGCGGGCGGCAGCTACGTATTCGTCCAGCGCTGGGAGCATAATCTCAAACAGCTGAACCGCATGAGCGTGCCGGATCAGGAGATGATGATTGGCCGCACCAAGGAAGCCAACGAAGAGATCGATGGCGACGCACGTCCGGTCACGTCTCACCTGAGCCGCGTTGACTTAAAAGAAGATGGCAAAGGGCTGAAAATCGTCCGCCAGAGCCTGCCGTATGGCACCGCCAGCGGTACCCATGGCCTCTATTTTTGCGCCTACTGCGCGCGTCTGTACAACATCGAGCAGCAGCTGCTGAGCATGTTCGGCGATACCGACGGCAAACGCGACGCGATGCTGCGCTTCACCAAACCGGTGACCGGCGGCTATTACTTCGCGCCGTCCCTGGAGCGTATTCAGGCGCTGTAATGCTTTCCCCTCACCCTAACCCTCTCCCTGAGGGAGAGCGCCGGGGTGAGGGGGAGAGTTCCTCGTGCGTGCGCAGGATCACCTGCAGCACGCCGGTTTCGTTCCGGTCATACTCGATATTCCAGAAGCGTAAAACGGTCCAGCCTTGCTGCTTAAGCCATGTTGTGCGCCGGGCATCGTATTCAGTCCGGCTGTCATCCTGGTCGCCGGCGAACTCAATCACCAGGCGAAATCTTGAATATAGGGTCCAGCGGGATGCTGGCGGCGAAACTTGTAGCTGGCAAAACGGCGATCGCGCAGCTGGTGCCACAGGCGGCGCTCCTGCGGCGTCAGGTGGCGGCGCAACTGCCGGGCGTCATTTGTGCTGTTTTCCATTAACAAAGTGTGCCACGCTGTTCGCCCCTCGTCCGATTTCATCACCTTATTTGCCAGCCGCTTTCAGCTAAGCTTTGCCAGGTGCTTATTCCCTTTTCGACTTCCAAATCGCCAAACGGTATATAAAACCGTTACTCCTTTCGTACCCGTTATAAATATGATGATCATCAGTAAATGATCATTTTTGATAAGGGTGCGCAATGGCCGTTAAATCACTGAAAAAAGGATATCTGGCGCTGGCGGCTTCCATGCTGCTGGTGGCGCAGGCGCAGGCGACGGAGCTGCTGAACAGCTCCTATGATGTCTCCCGCGAGCTGTTTGCCGCCCTTAACCCGCCTTTTGAGCAGCAGTGGGCGAAGGACAATGGCGGGGACAAGCTGACCATCAAGCAGTCGCACGCTGGCTCGTCCAAGCAGGCGCTGGCGATCCTGCAGGGCCTGAAGGCGGACGTGGTGACCTACAACCAGGTGACGGACGTGCAGATCCTGCATGACAAAGGCAACCTGATCCCGGCCGACTGGCAAAGCCGCCTGCCGAACAACAGCTCGCCGTTCTATTCGACGATGGGCTTCCTGGTGCGCAAAGGCAACCCGAAAAACATTCATGACTGGAATGACCTGGTCCGCTCTGACGTTAAGCTGATCTTCCCGAACCCGAAAACCTCGGGCAACGCGCGGTACACCTACCTGGCGGCCTGGGGCGCGGCGGATAAAGCCGACGGCGGCGATAAAGCCAAAACCGAACAGTTTATGACCCAGTTCCTGAAGAACGTCGAAGTCTTCGACACCGGCGGACGCGGGGCGACCACCACCTTCGCTGAGCGCGGCCTGGGCGATGTGCTGATCAGCTTCGAGTCGGAAGTGAACAATATTCGCA
Source organism: Klebsiella sp. TF21-TM (assembly GCF_019753495.1). NCBI lineage: Bacteria > Pseudomonadati > Pseudomonadota > Gammaproteobacteria > Enterobacterales > Enterobacteriaceae > Klebsiella > Klebsiella sp. TF21-TM. The sequence continues at coordinate 83,992 of NZ_JAIJYL010000020.1, forward strand.
AGCAGTATGAGGCGCAGGGATTTGAAGTGGTGATCCCGAAAACCAACATTCTGGCGGAGTTCCCGGTGGCCTGGGTGGATAAAAACGTCAAAGCCAACGGCACGGAAAAGGCGGCGAAGGCCTACCTGAACTGGCTCTACAGTCCGCAGGCGCAGACCATCATTACCGACTACTACTATCGGGTAAACAACCCGAAAGTGATGGATTCGCTGAAGGATAAATTCCCGCAGACCGAACTGTTCCGCGTGGAGGACAAGTTTGGCTCCTGGCCTGAGGTGATGAAGACCCACTTCGCCAGCGGCGGCGAACTGGACAAACTGCTGGCGGCGGGGCGTAAGTAATGTTTGCTGTGTCGTCCAAGCGCGTGCTGCCGGGCTTTACCCTGAGCCTCGGCACCAGCCTGCTGTTTGTCTGTCTGATTCTGTTATTACCGCTCAGCGCGCTGGTGATGCAGCTGGCGCAGATGAGCTGGGCGCAGTACTGGGATGTGATCACCAACCCGCAGGTGGTGGCGGCCTATAAGGTGACGCTGCTGTCGGCGTTCGTGGCCTCGATTTTTAACGGCGTCTTCGGCCTGCTGATGGCGTGGATCCTTACCCGCTATCGTTTTCCGGGCCGCACGCTGCTGGATGCCTTAATGGATCTGCCGTTTGCGCTGCCGACGGCGGTGGCCGGCCTGACCCTGGCTTCGCTGTTTTCGGTTAACGGCATTTACGGGGAATGGCTGGCGAAGTTCGATATTAAAGTGACCTATACCTGGCTCGGTATCGCCGTGGCGATGGCGTTCACCAGCATCCCCTTCGTGGTACGTACCGTGCAGCCGGTGCTGGAAGAGCTGGGACCGGAATATGAAGAAGCAGCGGAAACGCTGGGCGCTACGCGCTGGCAGAGCTTCCGCAAGGTGGTGCTGCCGGAGCTGTCGCCAGCGCTGCTGGCGGGCATTGCCCTGTCGTTTACCCGCAGCCTCGGCGAATTTGGCGCGGTGATTTTTATCGCCGGCAACATCGCGTGGAAGACGGAAGTGACGTCGCTGATGATCTTTATTCGACTGCAGGAGTTTGACTATCCGGCGGCGAGCGCCATCGCCTCGGTGATCCTGGCCGCCTCACTGCTGCTGCTGTTTTCCATCAATACCCTGCAGAGTCGCTTTGGTCGACGCGTGGTAGGTCACTAATGGCGGAAGTTACTCAATTGAAACGCTACGACGCGCCCCGCATCAACTGGGGAAAATGGTTTCTGATTGGCGTCGGGATGCTGGTCTCCGCCTTCATCCTCGTGGTGCCGATGCTTTACATCTTTATCCAGGCCTTCAGCAAAGGGTTAATGCCGGTGCTGGAAAACCTGGCCAATCCGGACATGCTCCACGCCATCTGGCTGACGGTGATGATTGCCTTGATTACCGTGCCGGTGAACCTGGTGTTCGGGACCTTGCTGGCCTGGCTGGTCACGCGCTTTACGTTCCCGGGACGCCAGCTGCTATTGACGATGCTGGATATCCCGTTCGCTGTCTCGCCGGTGGTAGCCGGTCTGGTTTATCTGCTGTTCTACGGCTCTAACGGTCCGCTGGGCGGCTGGCTTGATGCGCATAACCTGCAAATCATGTTCGCCTGGCCGGGCATGGTGCTGGCGACGATCTTTGTCACCTGTCCGTTTGTGGTGCGTGAGCTGGTGCCGGTGATGATGAGTCAGGGCAGTCATGAAGATGAGGCGGCGGTCTTGCTGGGCGCTTCCGGCTGGCAGATGTTCCGCCGGGTGACGCTGCCCAATATTCGCTGGGCGCTGCTGTACGGCGTGGTGTTGACCAACGCCCGCGCCATCGGCGAATTCGGCGCGGTGTCGGTGGTCTCCGGTTCGATCCGCGGAGAAACGCTGTCGCTGCCGCTGCAAATTGAATTACTGGAGCAGGATTACAACACCGTCGGCTCGTTTACCGCCGCGGCCCTGCTGACGTTAATGGCTATTCTGACCCTGTTTTTAAAGAGTATGTTGCAATGGCGTCTGGCCAATCAGGAAAAACGCGCGCAACAGGAGGGAAATCATGAGCATTGAGATTGCCAATATTAAGAAATCGTTTGGTCGCACCCAGGTGCTGAATGATATCTCGCTGGATATCCCTTCCGGACAAATGGTTGCGCTGCTGGGGCCTTCCGGCTCCGGGAAAACGACCCTGCTGCGGATTATCGCCGGGCTGGAGCATCAGACCAGCGGTCATATCCGCTTCCACGGTACCGACGTCAGCCGGATGCACGCCCGCGACCGTAAAGTGGGCTTCGTCTTCCAGCACTATGCGCTGTTCCGCCATATGACGGTGTTCGATAACATCGCCTTTGGCCTGACCGTGCTGCCGCGCCGCGAACGACCCAACGCCGCGGCGATTAAAGCCAAAGTGACCAAACTGCTGGAGATGGTGCAACTGGCTCACCTGGCGGATCGCTATCCGGCGCAGCTGTCCGGTGGTCAGAAACAGCGCGTGGCGCTGGCGCGCGCCCTGGCGGTAGAGCCGCAAATTCTGCTGCTGGATGAACCTTTCGGCGCGCTGGATGCGCAGGTGCGTAAAGAGCTGCGCCGCTGGCTGCGTCAGCTGCATGAAGAGCTGAAATTTACCAGCGTGTTCGTCACCCACGATCAGGAAGAGGCGATGGAAGTTGCCGACCGGGTGGTGGTGATGAGCCAGGGCAACATCGAACAGGCCGATGCGCCTGAACGCGTGTGGCGTGAGCCGTCGACCCGCTTCGTGCTGGAGTTCATGGGGGAAGTGAATCGCCTGCAGGGGGTTATCCGCGGCGGACAGTTCCACGTTGGCGCTCACCGCTGGCCGTTAGGCTATACCCCGGCTTACCAGGGGCCGGTGGATCTGTTCCTGCGTCCGTGGGAAGTGGACATCAGCCGCCGAACCAGCCTGGATTCGCCGCTGCCGGTGCAGGTCCTGGAGGCCAGCCCGAAAGGCCACTACACCCAATTAGTCGTCCAGCCTCTGGGGTGGTATGACGAACCGCTGAGCGTAGTGTTAACGGGCGATGAGGCGCCGTCCCGCGGAGAACGGCTGTTCGTCGGGCTGCAAAACGCGCGCCTGTACAACGGTTCCGAGCGTATCGAACCGCGCGGCGAGCTTGCTCTGGCGCAGTCGGCCTGATAGCTTAAATCCATGTGCTTTTGCCGGGTGACGCTGTGCTTACCCGGTCTGGAATTATCATGCGTCTGGTAGGCCGGGTAAGCGAAGCGCCGCCCGGCTTTTTTATTGAGTAAAAATCGTGAATACACTCGAACACACCATCGGCAATACCCCTCTGGTCAGGCTTCAGCGTCTGGGGCCGGACAATGGCAGCGAAATCTGGGTCAAACTTGAAGGCAATAATCCAGCCGGTTCGGTGAAAGATCGCGCTGCGCTGTCGATGATCGTTGAAGCGGAAAAGCGGGGCGAAATTCAGCCCGGCGACGTGCTAATTGAAGCGACCAGCGGCAACACCGGTATCGCGCTGGCGATGATCGCCGCGCTGAAAGGCTACCGGATGAAGCTGCTGATGCCCGATAACATGAGCCAGGAGCGCCGGGCCGCGATGCGCGCCTATGGCGCCGAGCTGATCCTGGTCACCAAAGAGCAGGGGATGGAGGGGGCCCGCGACCTGGCCCTGGAGATGGCTCAGCGCGGGGAGGGCAAACTGCTCGATCAGTTCAACAACCCGGACAACCCCTACGCCCACTACACTACCACCGGGCCGGAAATCTGGCAGCAGACCGCGGGGCGTATCACCCACTTTGTCTCCAGTATGGGGACCACCGGCACCATTACCGGCGTGTCACGTTTTCTGCGCGAACAGAGTAAACCGGTGACCATTGTCGGCCTGCAGCCGGAGGAGGGCAGCAGTATTCCCGGGATACGCCGCTGGCCGGCAGAGTATATGCCGGGGATCTTTAACGCTTCGCTGGTGGATGCGGTGCTGGATATTCATCAGCAGGATGCCGAGAACACCATGCGTCAGCTGGCGGTACAGGAAGGCATTTTCTGCGGCGTCAGCTCTGGCGGCGCGGTAGCCGGGGCGTTACGTATCGCTCGTGAAAATCCAGGCGCGGTGGTGGTGGCGATCGTCTGCGATCGCGGCGATCGCTACCTCTCCACCGGCGTGTTCGGCGAGGAACACTTTAGCCAGGGAGCGGGTATTTAATCATCGAGCAGGTCGGTGCCGTAGGAGTTATCGACGGTGCACAGCCAGCGCTCGCCCTGCTTCTGAAAGACATAGGTTGCGCGTCGCGTAACCTGTGTTATCCCCTGTGCCGTCGGGATATCCAGCCGGGTCTCCATAATCACCAGCGCATTGCCGCCGCCCTCGATGACCTCCATTTTCCCCTGAGTCACTATCAGCCGGTGCTGGAAATAGTCGGCAATGGCGATAAACGCTTTGCGGATATTCTCTTTCCCTCTGACCACCATGCCCGGTTTGACGACCAGCGCGGCGTCTTCCGCGTAATAGCCCATCAGGGTATCGTAATCTTCCTGCGAGATAGCGCGGTCGCAGGCCTCAATGACTGTTTTTAGCGTCAGGTCAATGTGATGCATCTCTGGTGCTCCTTATTGTGAGCGATTTGTCAGCCACCGAGAGCGTTGTATCCGTCTCGACGTTCCGGTCATGCAGGTAAGACTACGCCTGTTTTCGTTTAATTTTTCAGTAAGTTGTCGACAGCTGCCATCCCTCCCCGATGCGTTCGGCGCACTGCCTGCGTCAGGGGGCGTCTAACACCTGGGCTATATCGGCCGCCAGGCGGGCAATTTCAGCATCGCTCAGGCGACCCAGCGACAGGCGTAGCCCGTGGGAGGGCGTACTGATGCCAAACACCTCCCCCTCGCGGACCAGCCAGCCGGCCCGGGCCAGGCGTAAGGCGTAGGGTTGGCTCGCCGTTGGCAGCGGCAGCCAGAAATTGAGGCCATCGCCAGGCGCAGCATGACTGTCGCCGTGCCGGGCCAGCGCTGCCGCCAGTTTCTCATTCTGTTGCCGATAGTGACGGCGGGTCTCCGTCATCGAGGCGATAAACGCCTTATCGGTGAGACAGGCCAGCGTCAGATCCTGCAGCAGATGGCTGACCCACTGGCTGCCGGCGTTAAGCCGCAGACGCAGCGCGGAGGAGGTGTCGACATCGCTGGCGATAAAAGCCAGCCGCAGGTCTGGCCCGAGGGTTTTTGACATCGAACGCACCACCGCCCAGCGTTGGGTGCTCGCTGGCAGAGGAGAAAACCAGGGCGTGGCCGACAGCAGGGCAAAATGGTCATCGACGATCGCCAGCACCTGCGGATAGCGGGCCAGCACCTCCCGCAGGGCATGCGCCCGGGTTTCCGTCAGGCTACAGCCGGTAGGATTGTGCGCGCGCGGGGTCAAGATCACCGCCCGCGCGCCGTTGCGTAACGCCTCCTCCAGCCCGTCTGGATCCATCCCCTCGGCATCCACCGCCACCGGGCAGGGGGTAAAGCCAGCGTAACGCACCATATTGATGCTGCTGAGAAAACAGGGATCTTCAACCACCACGCCGTCGCCGGGGAGCAGCAAGGCGCACAGCAGACGCTCCAGCGCGTCAATCGCCCCGCTGGCGAGATTCAGGGCAAAGGGAACGGTTATCTCCCTGGCAAACCATGCCTCAGCCCATTCTCCTAGCCGCGGCTCGATGGGGGCATCGCCATACAGGCGGGGCGTGCGGGCAATTTGGCCCAGATAGCGTGGTAAATCAGGCAGCCTGGCGGGGTCCGGATTGCCGCTGGAAAGATCGTTCAGCGGCGTCGTGGGGTCACCGCCTTCCAGCGCTGGCAGCGGATCCCGGGCTTTGATAGCTGTGCCGTTTCGTCCCTGGCTGACGGCCAGCCCGGAGGTGACCAGCCGTTTATAGGCGGCGGCGACGGTATTGCGATTCACCGCAAGCTGGCTGGCGAGCTCGCGGACCGGCGGCAGAACCTCTCCGGGCTGCAAGCCACCGCTCTGCACCAGATGGCGGATATGATCGAAGATATCGCTGGCGGTTTTTCCGGCAAACATTATTGACCTATGACAAAATGAAATTTAGCATAGGACGAATCATAATCAGAGCGTGACCCGCTGTCCAGCGGGGGGAGAAAAGATGGGCCAGCAAGATGACATACAATCAGTGCTCTTTCACGACAAAAGCCGGGCGTCGGAAGTCGATATCGTCGCCGTGCAGTCGCAGGTAGTCTACGGCAGCGTCGGCAACAGCATCGCGGTACCGGCGATTAAACAGCACGGTCTGCGCGTGCTGGCGGTGCCGACGGTGCTGTTCAGCAATACGCCCCATTATGAGACGTTCTATGGCGGCATTATCCCGGAGGAGTGGTTTGTCGGGTACCTGCAGGCGCTGGAGGAGCGCGACGCGTTGCGCGAACTGCGTGCGGTGACCACCGGTTATATGGGCAACGCCGTGCAAATTGAACGTCTGGCGCAGTGGCTGACGCGGGTCCGCGACCGCCATCCCGATCTCTGTATTCTGGTGGATCCGGTGATTGGCGATGTCGACAGCGGCATCTACGTCAAGGCCGAGATCCCGGACGCCTATCGTCAGCACCTGCTGCCGCTGGCGCAAGGGATCACCCCTAATCTGTTTGAGCTGGAGACGCTGAGCGGCCAGCGCTGTCGCAATCAGCCGGAGGCGGTCGCCGCGGCGCGTAGCCTGCTGTCGGACAGCCTCAAATGGGTGGTGATCACCAGCGCGCCGGGAGAGGCTGATTCGACGATCAATGTGCTGGTGGTGACGGCCGATGCGGTGGAGGTGGTGGTTCACCCGCGGGTGGAGACGGATTTAAAGGGTACCGGCGATCTGTTCTGCGCCGAGCTGGTGAGCGGGTTGCTTTCCGGCCTGGCGCTGGGTGCTGCGACGGAGGCAGCCGCCCAGCGCGTGCTGGAGGTGATGAACTGGACTGCCGCGCAGGGATGTGACGAACTGATCCTGCCTCCGCTGGAGAAACAGAGATGAAAAGCTATCGATTAGTAATCCGTCAGCAGGGACGCATTGTTGGTCATTTTGATACTTCAGGGGAGGCGGCGCTGGAGGATGCCTGCGTGGCGCGGTCGCTGTTCGGCCTGGCCGGTGGATATCAGTGTGAACTGCTGGTCTCTGACAGCGAGCGGCGAATTCTGGAGAGCACTCCGGAAGGATTGCGTATCTTATCCCGCGAAAAATGCTATCAGCCGGTGACCCACGCGATATAAAAAAATGGCGCCTTTCGGCGCCATTTTTATGCAGCAGATATTACTTCTTGATGCGGATTACCGGGGTTTCACCCACGGTCACGCTACCGGACAGTTTGATCAGCTCTTTGATCTCGTCCATATTGGAGATAACCACCGGAGTCAGGGTCGACTTGGCTTTCTCTTCCAGCAGCGGCAGATCGAATTCGATAACCGGGTCGCCGACTTTCACGCGCTGGCCTTCTTCAGCGATACGCTTGAAGCCTTCGCCTTTCAGTTCAACGGTATCAATACCGAAGTGAACGAACAGCTCGATGCCGCTATCAGATTCAATAGAGAACGCATGGTTGGTTTCGAAAATTTTACCAATGGTACCGTCTACCGGCGCGACCATTTTGTTGCCGGTCGGTTTGATGGCAATCCCATCGCCCACAATTTTTTCCGCAAAAACCACATCCGGCACGTCTTCAATGTTGACGATCTCACCGGAGAGGGGAGCAACAATCTCAATAGTTCCGGTGTCTTTCTTGTCATCAGAAACCAGAGATTTCAATTTATCAAACAAACCCATGATCTTCTCCTAAGCAGTAATTTGGGCCGCGCATCTCGTGGATTAGCAGATTGTTTTTTCTTCAATGAACTTGTTAACCAGCGTCATTAACTCGTCCGTTGTCGGTTGAGCAAGAGCCTGCTCTGCTAATACTTTCGCATCTTCGAAGTTCGTGTTACGAATAATCTTCTTGATGCGCGGGATGGAAATGGCGCTCATAGAGAATTCGTCCAGCCCCATACCCAGCAACAGAAGTGTAGCACGTTCATCGCCCGCAAGCTCACCGCACATGCCAGTCCATTTACCTTCAGCGTGAGAAGCATCAATAACTTGCTTAATCAGATTCAGTACAGACGGTGACATCGGCTGGTAAAGATGTGAAATCATATCATTACCACGGTCAACTGCCAGAGTATATTGCGTTAAATCATTGGTGCCGATACTAAAGAAATCAACTTCTTTGGCCAGATGACGAGCAATGGTCGCCGCAGCCGGTGTTTCCACCATCACGCCGATCTCAATGGATTCGTCAAATGCTTTACCTTCGTCACGCAGTTCCTGTTTGTAGATTTCGATCTCTTTCTTCAGCGCACGCACTTCTTCAACAGAGATGATCATCGGGAACATAATGCGCAGCTTACCGAAAGCGGAGGCACGCAGGATGGCGCGAACCTGATCGCGGAGGATCTCTTTACGATCCATCGCGATACGCACAGCACGCCAGCCGAGGAACGGGTTCTCTTCTTTCGGGAAGTTCATGTACGGCAGCTCTTTGTCGCCGCCGATGTCCATGGTACGCACGATAACGGCCTGAGAGCCACAGGCTTCAGCCACCGCTTTATAAGCCGCAAACTGCTCTTCTTCGGTTGGCAGCGCGTCGCGATCCATGAACAGGAATTCAGTACGATACAGGCCTACGCCTTCGGCGCCGTTGCGCTCAGCACCTTCGACGTCGCGAACGGTACCGATGTTGGCGCACACTTCAACCTGATGGCCGTCGAGAGTAATCGCCGGCAGATCTTTCAGTTTCGCCAGTTCGGCTTTTTCTTCCGCAACCTGAGCCTGCAGATTACGCAGCGCTTCAATTTGCTCGTTAGACGGGTTGATCAGAACCTGGTTGTTCACCGCGTCGAGAATCAGATAGTCGCCGTTTTTCACCTGCGCCGTGATGCTGCCGGTGCCCACGATGGCCGGCAGTTCGAGGGAACGCGCCATGATGGAGGTGTGGGAGGTACGGCCGCCCGCGTCGGTGATGAAACCCAGCACTTTTTTCAGGTTCAGCTGTGCGGTTTCTGACGGGGTCAGATCGGCGGCGACGAGAATGACTTCATCCTGAATCGCGCTCAGATCGATGATGGCCAGACCAAGGATGTTGCGCAGCAGGCGCTTACCGATATCACGTACGTCAGCCGCACGTTCTTTCAGGTATTCATCGTCCAGCTCTTCCAGGGCAGTGGCCTGACCGTCGATAACTTCATTGGCTGCCGCGTCGGCAGTCATATGCTTATCTTTAATCAGGGCTATGATTTCCTGCTCAAGCTCCTCATCTTCCAGCAGCATAATATGCCCTTCGAAGATGGCTTCTTTTTCTTCACCGAAAGTTTCACCAGCTTTGGTTTTGATGACCTCCAGCTGGGCGGAGGCCTTGGCGCGGCCGCTCAGGAAACGTTCGACTTCCTGATCAACCTTATCGGCAGAAATTTTCTTCCGGTCGATGACAATTTCATCTTCCTTCAGCAGCAGTGCTTTGCCGAAGGCGATACCCGGGGATGCTAAAATGCCTGAAATCATAACCCTACCTTACTTGTGACTGATATGAAAAAGAACCCGTGAACTTACTCGAGTTCAGCCATCAGTTTAACCAGATGCTCAACCGCTTTCTGTTCATCTTCGCCTTCCGCGGAGAGGGTTACTACGGTGCCCTGGGTCAGGCCCAGAGTCTGCAGTTTGAACAGGCTTTTGGCGCTGGCGCTTTTGCCGTTGGAGGTTACAGTGATCTCAGAAGTGAAGCCTTTAGCTTCTTTAACAAACTGAGCAGCAGGGCGGGTGTGCAGACCGTTCGGAGCGGTAATGGTAACTTCTTGCTGGAACATTATATTTCCCCAACTTATAGGTTTAGTGTTGTGGACCTAAAGTCTAGTCTAACGACTCGACTTTAGCCTGTATTGTTAGCGCCGGCGTTACGTTTCCGGCCTTGGCGTCGGCAGCGCCTGGCGCTGCGAAGACCTGCGGGCCATTGACGTCTAGCACGTCATTAAACATTATGCCGCGAAAGGAAGACTTGAACCAAATCATAAAATCGATTCAGCTGGCGGAAATCCTCTTCTGAATAATTTCGCGCATCAAAATAAATGTGCTGGTTAAATACCAGACCCTACGAGGTGAATCAATGCCAGGAGGGGTAAAACTTTGACGTATGCCACAAAAAAGCACCTGAAAAGGTGCTTTTTTACACATTGTTTACAAGCTGGCACTACTGTTGCAGTTCTTTCTCGGTGAAGAGATCGGCAAACAGCGCGGTGCTTAAATAACGCTCACCCGAGGAAGGCAGGATAACCACAATATTCTTATTGGTAAAGGCTTCATCTTCCTGCAGCTTCAACGCCGCGGCAACGGCGGCCCCGGAAGAGATACCCGCGAGGATGCCTTCTTCTTCCATCAGGCGGCGTGCCGTGGAGATCGCTTCATCATTGGTGATACCGATCACTTTGTCCACCAGCTTCAGATCCAGGTTACCAGGAATGAAGCCGGCGCCGATGCCCTGAATTTTGTGCGGGCCCGGCTTGAGCTCTTCACCCGCCAGCGCCTGGGAGATAACCGGCGAATCGGTCGGTTCAACCGCGACAGTGAACAGATCTTTTTTGCCCTTGGTGTTTTTAATGTAGCGGCTGACGCCGGTCAGCGTACCGCCGGTACCTACGCCGGAGATGAAGACATCCACCTGACCGTCGGTGTCTTCCCAGATTTCCGGGCCGGTGGTCTTTTCGTGGATTTCCGGGTTAGCCGGGTTGCTGAACTGCTGCAGCAACAGGAATTTTTCCGGGTTGCTGGCGACAATCTCTTCCGCTTTCTGAATGGCGCCTTTCATGCCTTTGGCGCCTTCAGTCAGCACCAGGTTGGCGCCCAGCGCTTTCAGAAGCTTACGACGCTCGATGCTCATGGTTTCCGGCATGGTTAGCGTTAGCTTGTAGCCGCGAGCCGCCGCCACGTAGGCGAGGGCGATACCGGTGTTGCCGCTGGTCGGTTCGACCAGTTCCACGCCAGGTTTCAGCACGCCGCGCTTTTCAGCATCCCAGATCATATTGGCGCCGATACGGCATTTTACGCTAAAGCTCGGGTTACGAGATTCTACCTTTGCCAGGATACGGCCGTTACCAATGCGGTTCAGTCGTACCAGCGGCGTATGACCGATAGTCAGGGAGTTGTCTTCAAAAATCTTACTCATGGCCCGTCCTTAACTGTATGAAATTTGGGGGTACGGCATCAGCATACCCGCTTAAAGAATATGCGGAAGTAAGGATTTAGCATATCTATATGCGGAAGGGAAATAATGATGATCAAGAAGGAATAAGTGAGATATAAGGAGCGGCTTTCGCCGCTCCAGGGGAAGTGCTGCTGTTACTTCCAGCTGGCGTGTCTGTCGCGATAGCAATCGACCCACATGGCGGTGGCGCCGCAGATAGCCACCGGGAGGATCACCAGGTTTAACACCGGGATCATGGTGAACAGGCTGGTGAGCGCGCCAAACTGCATATTCATCACCTTGCGGCTGCGCAGCGCTTCGCGCATGGTCCTGAAGGGGACCTTGTGGTTATCGAAGGGGTAATCGCAGTATTGAATCGCCAGCATCCATGCGCTGAACAGGAACCAGAGTACCGGGGCCACCGTCTGGCCAACGCCGGGTATAAAGTAGAGCAGCAACAGTACGATGGCGCGGGGCAGGTACCAGGCCAGCTTCTGCCACTCACGCTTCATGATGCGCGGAATATCCTTCATGATGCCAAAGACGCCGACGTCCGGCGGGGTGGCGCCAGTCAGACGCGCTTCCAGCTGTTCCGCCAGCAGGCCGCTGAACGGGGCGGCAATCCAGTTGGCAATAGTAGAAAAGAAATAGCCAAACACCAGCAGGATCGACAGCACCACCACCGGCCACAGCAGGTAATTTAGCCACTGCAGCCAGTCAGGCACATGGCTCATCAGCGAAGGGATCCAGCTGTCGAGACGGGTAAACAGCCACCAGAAAGCACCGCCCATCAGCAGCACGTTAACCAGTAAAGGCAGGAAGACATAACGACGTATGCCCGGCAGCCTGATGAGTTTCCAGCCCTGCGAAAAGTAGTATACGCCGCTACGCGGGGTCGGTGCGGATGATGAAACCATAGCCAGGCATTGCTCCTTTTTGAACATCCAGTGTGAATGCTCGCTTATTTTATCGGGTCGTCAGACAATAACCAGTTAGGAAATGTTCGAAAAAACAGCAAAAAGCACGATTTAGTTCATCTTTATGTGGTGAAAGCGACCGACGCACTTGCACTTGAGGTAATCGGCAAATACTCTTAGTGAGTAAATGTTTGCCGTGGTGGCAAGGTGTTAGAACAACAGAGAATATAATGATGCAGGATTTGCGTCTGATATTAATCATTGTTGGCGCGATCGCCATAATCGCTTTACTGGTACATGGTTTCTGGACCAGCCGTAAAGAACGTTCTTCGATGTTTCGCGATCGCCCACTGAAACGTATGAAGTCGCGCGACGATGAGTCGGAAAACGACGACTTTGATGATAATGTTGAAGGCGTAGGTGAAGTCCGCGTTCATCCGGTGACTCACGCTCCGCACGGCGCGCATGGGGAGCATGAAGCCCCTCGTCAGGCGCCGCAGCACCAGTACCAGCCGCCTTACGAGCGCCAGATGCAGCAGCCTGTGCGTCCTGAGGAACCGGTTCGTCAGGCGCCGCCGCGCCAGGCCCCGGCACAACCGCAGGGACAACCGTCTGCGCCGCATGCAGCTCCACAGCCTGGCTGGCAACAGCCGCAACCCGCGCAGCCGCAACACCAGCCGCAACCTGCTGTGCAACAGCCTGTCGCGCCGCAGCCGGTGACCCCGACCGTCGCCCAGCCGCAACCGGCCGCTCCGCAGCAGCCTGCGCCCCAGCCTGTTGCCGCGCCGCAGCCCGCGGTTGCTGAACCGCAGCCGACAGAGCCGCAGCAGCCTGCAGCGCCCCAGCCGAAAGAGCGTAAAGAGACGGTCATCGTGATGAACGTTGCCGCGCACCATGGCGCGCAGCTTAACGGCGAGGTGCTTATCAATAGCATCCAGCAGGCCGGGTTCAAGTTTGGTGAAATGAATATTTTCCACCGCCATCTGAGCCCGGACGGCAGCGGCCCGGTACTGTTCAGCCTGGCCAACATGGTGAAGCCGGGGACCTTCAATCCGGACAGCATGGCGGATATGATGACCCCTGGGGTGACTATCTTTATGCAGGTCCCTTCCTACGGTGATGAACTGCAGAACTTCAAGCTGATGCTGCAGTCTGCGCAGTATATCGCCGATGAAGTGGGCGGCGTGGTGCTTGACGATCAGCGTCGCATGATGACGCCGCAAAAACTGCGTGAATACCAGGATCGTATTCGCGAAGTGAAAGACGCGAACGCCTGACGTCGCGCGTTATCTCAACTCCTTCTCAACCCCCGCCTGTCGGGGGTTTTTTATCATTGATGGTGTGATATGGAACCGATCGAACAACAACTGACTGAACTGCGAACCACGCTTCGCCATCATGAATACCTGTACCACGTTATGGACGCACCGGAAGTGCCCGATGCGGAGTATGACCGGCTGATGCGCGAGCTGCGCGAGCTGGAGAGCCAGCATCCGGAGCTGATTACCCCGGATTCACCGACTCAGCGCGTGGGGGCGGCGCCGCTGACCGCCTTCAGCCAGATCCGCCATGAAGTGCCGATGCTGTCGCTGGACAACGTGTTTGACGAAGAGAGCTTTCTGGCCTTCAACAAGCGGGTGCAGGATCGCCTGAAAAGCACTGACCCTCTCATCTACTGCTGCGAGCTGAAGCTCGACGGCCTCGCGGTGAGCATTCTCTACGAAAACGGCGTGCTGGTGCAGGCGGCGACCCGCGGCGACGGCACCACCGGCGAGGACATTACCTCTAACGTGCGAACCATCCGCACCATCCCGCTCAGGCTGCATGGCGATAATATTCCCGCACGCCTGGAAGTGCGCGGGGAAGTATTCCTCCCGCAGGCCGGGTTCGAAAAAATCAATGAAGAAGCTCGACGCACCGGCGGAAAAGTGTTTGCTAACCCGCGCAATGCGGCGGCGGGCTCGTTGCGCCAGCTGGACCCGCGCATCACCGCGAAGCGACCGCTTACTTTCTTCTGCTACGGCGTTGGGGTGCTGGAGGGCGGTGAGCTGCCGGCCAGCCACTCGGCCCGTTTACAGCAGTTTAAAGCATGGGGATTACCGGTGAGCGATCGCGTCACCCTATGTCATACCCCCGAGGAAGTGCTCACTTACTATCGTAAAGTCGAGGAAGATCGTCCCCATCTGGGCTTTGACATTGATGGCGTGGTGATCAAAGTCGATTCGCTGGCGCTGCAGGAGCAGTTAGGTTTCGTGGCCCGCGCGCCGCGCTGGGCCGTGGCCTTTAAGTTCCCCGCCCAGGAGCAGATGACTTTCGTCCGGGACGTGGAGTTCCAGGTGGGCCGCACCGGGGCGATTACGCCGGTGGCGCGCCTGGAGCCGGTCCATGTCGCCGGCGTGCTGGTGAGTAATGCCACGTTGCATAATGCCGATGAGATCGAACGCTTAGGCTTGAAAATCGGCGACAAGGTGGTGATTCGCCGGGCAGGCGACGTGATCCCTCAGGTGGTCAACGTGGTGCTTTCCGAACGCCCGGCAGATGCCCGGGATGTTGAATTCCCGACCCACTGCCCGGTCTGTCAGTCCGACGTTGAGCGAGTGGAAGGCGAGGCGGTAGCCCGCTGTACCGGCGGCCTTATCTGCGGCGCGCAGCGTAAAGAGTCGCTCAAGCACTTTGTCTCCCGTCGCGCGCTGGACGTTGATGGCATGGGCGACAAGATCATCGACCAGCTGGTGGAGAAAGAGTACGTCCATACCCCGGCGGATCTGTTCCGGCTGACCGCAGGGAAACTGACCGGGCTGGATCGGATGGGGCCGAAGTCCGCGCAAAAGGTGGTCAACGCTCTCGAGAAAGCCAAAGAGACAACCTTTGCGCGTTTCCTCTACGCCTTAGGCATTCGCGAGGTAGGAGAAGCGACGGCGGCGGGCCTGGCGGCGCATTTCGGCACTCTCAAGGCCCTGGAGCAGGCTTCCATTGAGGAGCTGCAGAAGGTCCCTGATGTCGGCATTGTGGTCGCCACCCATACCTTCAACTTCTTTGCCGAAGAGAGCAACCGCGATGTCATCGCGCAGCTGCTGGCGGAAGGGGTCCACTGGCCGGCGCCGGTGGTGGTGAAGGCGGAAGAGATTGACAGCCCGTTTGCAGGCAAAACCGTCGTCCTGACCGGCAGCCTCAGTCAGCTGTCGCGGGATGACGCCAAAGCGCGTCTGGTGGCGCTGGGGGCGAAGGTGGCGGGCAGCGTATCGAAGAAGACCGATCTAGTGATTGCTGGCGAAGCGGCGGGTTCTAAGCTGGCGAAAGCGCAGGAGCTCGGCATCGAGGTGATTGACGAAGCCGAAATGATGCGTCTGCTGGGAGAATAACGTGGATAAAGCGCAGCTGGTCGAGATCGCCAATACTGAGATGCCGTTCGGTAAATACAAGGGGCGTCGTTTAATCGATGTCCCGGAGGAGTATTTATTGTGGTTTGCGCGCAAGGATCAATTCCCTGCCGGCCATCTCGGCGAGCTGATGGCGCTGACCCTGCTGATTAAAAGCGAGGGGCTGAGCGATCTGGTCCAGCCCCTGAAGAAAGCGCGTTAAGCTTTGGCGGCGTTGGCCTTTTCCTGAGCGAGACGCGCATCGGTTTGCTGTTTATAGCGCCGCGCCAGCACCGCGCAGACCATCAGCTGGATTTGATGGAAGATCATCAGCGGCAGCACCATGATGCCGAGGATGGAGGTCGGAAAGAGAATATTGGCCATTGGGATGCCGTTGGCCAGGCTCTTTTTCGAACCGCAGAAGACGATGGTAATTTCATCGGCTTTGTTAAAGCCGCAGCGGCGGGCGACGAATACATTGACTGCGATGACGATGGCCAGCAGCACCAGGCTGACCACCACGATAAACAGCAGCGATCCCAGACCCACTTTATGCCAGATGCCGTTCACCACCGCCTCGCTAAAGGCGGAGTAAACCACCAGCAGAATCGAGGTCTGGTCGGTCTTACCAATCCACTTCTTATGCTTCGCCACCCAGTTGCCGATCCACGGCCGCGATAAATGGCCGAGCACGAAAGGCAACAGCAGCTGCAGCATGATCTTTCCGACCTGCTCGAGGCTACCGCCTGCGCCATGAAGGTTCATCAGGGCACCCACCAGCAGCGGTGAAACAAAGATGCCCAACAGGCTGGAGGCCGAGGCTGAGCAGACCGCCGCCGCGACGTTGCCTCCGGCCAGCGAGGTGAAGGCGATGGCGGATTGCACGGTGGCCGGCAGAATGCACAAATAAATAAAGCCGCTGTAGAGCATCGGATCGACCTTCACCGGCGCCCACCAGGCAAACAGAACCCCCAGCACCGGGAAGAGAATAAAGGTGCTGCACATCACCCACAGATGCAAACGCCAGTGGCTGCCGCCGGCGATAATTGCCTCCCGGGAGAGTTTGGCGCCGTGCATAAAGAACAGCAGGGCGATGGCGGCGGTGGTCAGATGTTCAAAGAAGGGGACGAAAGCGCCACGGGCCGGGAAGAATGAGGCCAACAGGACAACGGTGACCAGGGTTGCCGTAAACGGATCGAGAATGCGGAAAAGTTTCATAAACGCTCCTGAAAAGAGATGCGTTATTGTGCTTTTTTTGATTTGAGAAATAAAATTGATTTATTGCATCTATTCATGAATAAAAAAGATGAATTACTCTCTGCGTCAGTTAAAAGTATTTGTTACCGTCGCCCGCGCCAGGAGCTTTAGCCGGGCGGGGGAGATGATTGGCTTAAGCCAGTCGGCCGTCAGCCACAGCGTCAAGGAGCTGGAGCATCAGACCGGGGTCCGTCTCCTCGACCGTACCACCCGGGAGGTGGTCCTCACCGAGGCGGGTCAGCAGCTGGCAGGCAGGCTGGAGCGTTTGCTCGATGAGCTGGCGGTGACGCTGCGCGATGCCGGTCGGGTAGGCCAGCAGCTGAGCGGCACCGTCAAGGTTGCCGCCAGTCAGACGATTTCCGCCCACCTTATTCCCCAGTGTATTGCTCACAGCAATCGTCGCTATCCTGATATCGATTTCGTGCTGCACGACCGGCCTCAGCAGTGGGTGCTGGAGAGTATTCGCCAGGGGGAAGTGGATTTCGGCATTGTGATTGACCCTGGCCCGGCGGCGGACCTGCAATGTGAAGTGGTCCTGGCGGAACCTTTTTTGCTGCTCTGCCGGGAGGATCATCCTTTTGCCAGCCTGACTGAAGTGCCATGGCAGGCGCTACGGGATGAGAGACTGATCCTGCAGGACTATGCCTCCGGCAGCCGTCCGCTGATTGATGCGGCTCTCAGCAGGCTGGCTGTCCGGGCGAACATTGTGCAGGAGATTGGCCATCCGGCAACGCTGTTTCCGATGGTGGAGTCGGGAATTGGCATCAGCGTACTGCCGGCGCTGGCGCTGCCGTTACCGCAGGGAAGCCATCTGGCGGTGAAGCGACTCACTCCGATAATGGAGCGGCAGCTGATGCTGGCATGCCGGAAAAATCGCTCGCTGTCGACCGCCGCCCAGGCCTTATGGGAAATCGTGCGAGAAGAAGGGGAGAATCTCACCGCCGCCAGGGTTGAAGATCCGCTGTATCAGCGTTGATAGCGGTTTATCGCCACGGGGAGGCTCGTGGCCAGAGCGTGCGTTCCGCGCATAGCAAAAAGGCGCCTTTAGGGCGCCTTTTTACATTGGTGGGTCGTGCAGGATGACTCGGCTTCGCCTCGCCCTTC
>NZ_JAIJYL010000021.1:0-99808 GCF_019753495.1 Klebsiella sp. TF21-TM
GGCGCGCCCCCAACGCGCCCCAAACAAAGTTCCCCCCTCTGCTGTTACCCGCGGGGCGGCGTTGCGCTTGCCGGGCCTACGGTTTCTGCGGTCACCGGTTGGACTGTAGGCCGGATAAGGCGTTACCCGCCATCCGGCACGAAGACAAGTACCCGCTCTGCTGTTGACCGCCCGGCGGCGCTGCGCTTGCCGGGCCTACGGGTTCCGCAGTCACCGGTTGGACTGTAGGCCGGATAAGGCGCAGCCGCCATCCGGCGTCTTGTCCGACTCGCGGCCCTACCGGGCTGCCTGAGAAGATTAATGCCCTTTTCGTGCCGCCGTCAGCTCGGCGATACGCACGATCACCTGCACCGCTTTCTCCATCCCTTCCAGGGTGACAAACTCATGTTTGCCGTGATAGTTGTAGCCGCCGGTAAACAGGTTCGGGCATGGCAGTCCCATAAACGAGAGCTGCGCCCCGTCGGTACCGCCGCGGATCGGCTTCATCTGCGGTTCGATATCGCAGTCCACCATGGCCTGGCGGGCAATATCGACCACGTGCGGATGGGCGATCACCTGCTCATGCATGTTGTAATAACTGTCCTCGATCACCAGCTCGATATAGCAGTCCGGGTGCAGCCCCTTGCCCACCTTTTTGGCGATCTCCATCATCTTGCGCTTGCGCGCCTCGAAGTGCTTACGGTCAAAATCGCGGATGATGTAGTGCATCTCGGCCCGATCGACGCTGCCTTTGATGCTGGTGAGATGATAAAAGCCTTCATAGCCTTCGGTGGTCTCCGGCGCCTCGTCGGCCGGCACTTCGGCATGAATCCGCGCGGCCAGCGACAGCGCGTTGACCATCACCCCTTTCGCGGTGCCGGGGTGCACGTTGTTGCCGACGATCTTAATAGTCACCGAGGCGGCATTGAAGTTTTCAAACTCAAGTTCGCCGACCCCGCCGCCGTCAACGGTATAGGCCCAGCGGGCGTCAAAGGCCTCGACGTCGAAATGTTTCGCCCCTTTTCCGACCTCTTCATCGGGGGTGAAGGCCACGCGGATATCGCCGTGGGGGATATTTTTCGCCTGCAGGGTCGCCAGCGCGGTCATGATCTCGGCGATGCCGGCCTTATCGTCCGCCCCCAGCAGCGTTTTCCCGTCGGTGGTGATCAGCGTCTGCCCCAAAAGCTGATGAAGAACCGGGAACATTACCGGGGAGAGCACCTCATCGCCGATACCCAGCGCAATATCGCCGCCGCGATAGTTTTCGACAATCTGCGGGTTAACGTTTTTGCCGCTGAAATCCGGGGAGGTGTCGACGTGAGAGATAAAGCCGATGGCCGGGATATCGCCCTCGACGTTGGCGGGCAGGGTTCCCATTACCGTCCCTTTTTCACTCAGCGTTACCTTGACCAGTCCCATTTCTTCCAGCTGCGCCTGCAACAGGCGTAACAGCTTCCACTGCCCTTCCGTGCTGGGGACCTGACGAACGCCAGGCTTCGACTGCGTGTCCAAAGAAACGTACTGCAAAAAACGCTCAAGCAATTTATCCATGTAGCCACCCTCTTCTTTTGTGACAACATTATTGATAAGCCAGAAAAGACAAATATTGCGTCAGGTCATTCTTAGCCCGTAAAGCGAAATTTAATAACGGAACCGACGTTATGGTGTAAAGGTAGACTATGCAGGGGTATCAAGGATTGGCGATTACCCTCGTTTGCCGTAGAATGCTGGCCCTTATTAAAAACGTGCAACCCCAAAGGTGGTTAATCACAAACCCCGCAGCGGTCGGAAGTTTCCGTTGCGTCTACATGGGACAGAGTCAAAAATTGAATATACAACCGCGTTCGCGTTCGCCGCTGGTGCAACTGGCGGGAATTCGCAAAAGCTTTGATGGTAAAACGGTCATCGATAACCTTAACCTGACCATCAACAATGGTGAGTTTCTCACCCTGCTTGGCCCCTCTGGCTGCGGTAAAACCACCGTTCTGCGCCTTATCGCCGGCCTGGAAAACGTCGACAGCGGACGGATCCATCTCGAAGATCACGATATCACTCATGTTCCGGCGGAAAACCGCCACGTTAATACCGTATTCCAAAGCTACGCCCTGTTTCCGCATATGACGGTGTTCGAGAACGTCGCCTTCGGCCTGCGGATGCAGAAAACCCCGGCGGCGGAAATCACTCCGCGGGTGATGGATGCCTTAAAGATGGTGCAGCTGGAGGCGTTTGCCCAGCGCAAACCGCACCAGCTCTCCGGCGGCCAGCAGCAGCGCGTGGCCATCGCCCGCGCGGTGGTCAACAAACCGCGCCTGCTGCTGCTCGATGAGTCCCTTTCGGCGCTGGATTACAAGCTGCGTAAGCAGATGCAGAACGAACTGAAAGCGCTGCAGCGTAAGCTCGGCATCACCTTCGTCTTCGTCACGCACGACCAGGAAGAGGCCCTGACCATGTCCGATCGCATCGTGGTGATGCGTGATGGCAAAATCGAACAGGACGGCACCCCGCGCGAGATCTACGAAGAGCCAAAAAACCTGTTCGTCGCCAGCTTTATCGGCGAGATCAATATCTTCGACGCCATGGTCATTGAACGCCTCGACGAACAGCGCGTGCGGGCCAGCGTGGAAGGGCGTGAATGCAACATCACCGTCAATTTTGCGGTGGAGGCCGGCCAGCGTCTGCATGTCCTGCTGCGCCCGGAAGATCTGCGCGTCGATGAGATCCACCACAACAGCGACGCCGACGGCCTGATCGGCTATGTGCGCGAGCGCAACTATAAGGGCATGACCCTCGAGTCGGTGGTGGAGCTGGAAAACGGCAAAATGGTGATGGTCAGCGAATTCTTTAACGAAGACGACCCGGATTTCGACCACTCTCTTGACCAGAAAATGTCTATCAATTGGGTGGAGAGCTGGGAGGTGGTGCTGGCCGATGAAGAACACCAGTAAATTCCAGAATGTGGTGATCGCCACCATCGTCGGTTGGCTGGTGCTGTTTGTCTTTCTGCCCAACCTGATGATCATCGCCACCAGCTTCCTGACCCGCGACGACGCTAACTTCGTCAAGCTGGTCTTCACGCTGGACAACTACTCGCGGCTGCTGGATCCGCTCTATTACGACGTGCTGCTGCATTCGCTGAACATGGCGCTGCTGGCGACCCTCGCCTGCCTGGCGCTGGGCTACCCGTTTGCGTGGTTCCTTGCCCGGCTGCCGCAGAAGGTGCGGCCCCTGCTGCTGTTCCTGCTGATCGTTCCCTTCTGGACCAACTCGTTGATCCGCATCTACGGGCTGAAGATTTTCCTCAGCACCAAAGGCTACCTGAACGAGTTTCTCCTGTGGCTGGGAGTGATCGACACGCCGATACGCATTATGTTCACCCCGTCGGCGGTGATTATCGGCCTGGTGTATATCCTGCTGCCGTTTATGGTGATGCCGCTCTACTCCAGCATTGAGAAACTGGATCGGCCGCTGCTGGAAGCGGCGAAAGATCTCGGCGCCAGCAAGCTGCAGACGTTTATCCGCATCATCATTCCGCTGACCATGCCGGGGATCATCGCCGGCTGCCTGCTGGTCATGTTGCCGGCGATGGGGCTGTTCTACGTTTCCGACCTGATGGGCGGCGCCAAGAACCTGCTGATCGGCAATGTGATCAAGAGCCAGTTCCTCAATATTCGCGACTGGCCGTTCGGCGCGGCAACCAGCATTACCTTAACCCTGGTGATGGGCCTGATGCTGTTGATTTACTGGCGCGCGGCGCGCCTGCTGAATAAAAAGGTGGAGCTGGAATGATCGGTCGACTGCTGCGCGGCGGCTTTATGACCGCCATCTACGCGTATCTCTACATCCCTATTATTATTCTGATCGTTAACTCGTTTAACCGGTCGCGCTTCGGCATCAACTGGCAGGGGTTCACCACCGACTGGTATAGTCTGCTGATGAACAACGATAGCCTCCTGCAGGCCGCCCAGCACTCGCTGACCATGGCGGTGCTGTCGGCGACCTTCGCCACCCTTATCGGCTCGCTAACCGCCGTGGCGCTGTATCGCTACCGTTTTCGCGGCAAACCGTTCGTTAGCGGCATGCTGTTTGTGGTGATGATGTCGCCCGATATTGTCATGGCCATCTCCCTGCTGGTGCTGTTTATGCTGATTGGCGTCCAGCTTGGCTTCTGGTCGCTGCTGTTTTCGCATATCACCTTTTGCCTGCCGTTTGTGGTGGTCACCGTTTACTCCCGGCTGAAAGGCTTTGATGTGCGGATGCTGGAGGCGGCGAAAGATCTGGGCGCCAGCGAGATGACCATCCTGCGCAAAATCATCCTGCCGCTGGCCCTGCCGGCGGTGGCGGCCGGGTGGCTGCTGAGCTTCACGCTGTCGATGGATGACGTGGTGGTCTCATCGTTCGTCACCGGTCCGGGGTATGAAATCCTGCCGCTGAAGATCTATTCGATGGTCAAGGTCGGCGTTTCGCCAGAGGTGAACGCTCTGGCAACGATACTGTTGGTTCTGTCGCTGGTGATGGTCATCGCCAGTCAGTTAATTGCACGTGATAAAACTCAGGGGACGTTAAAATGAAAAAATGGTCACGCCACCTGCTCGCGGCGGGCGCTCTGGCAATCGGCATGAGCGCCGCCCACGCGGACGACAGCAAAACGCTCTACTTCTACAACTGGACCGAATATGTGCCGCCGGGCCTGCTGGAGCAGTTCACCAAAGAGACCGGCATCAAGGTTATCTACTCGACCTACGAGTCGAACGAAACCATGTACGCCAAGCTCAAGACCTATAAAGACGGGGCGTACGACCTGGTCGTCCCGTCGACCTACTTCGTCGACAAGATGCGTAAAGAAGGCATGCTGCAGAAGATCGATAAGAGCAAGCTGACTAACTTCAGCAACCTCGATCCGCAGATGCTGAACAAACCGTTCGACCCGAATAACGACTACTCCATCCCCTACATCTGGGGGGCGACGGCCATCGGCGTCAACAGCGACACTATCGATCCGAAAACCGTCACCAGCTGGGCCGACCTGTGGAAGCCGGAATACAAAAGCAGCCTGCTGCTGACCGACGACGCGCGCGAAGTGTTCCAGATAGCGCTGCGTAAGCTGGGCTATTCCGGCAACACGACCGACCCGAAAGAGATTGAAGCCGCCTATAACGAGCTGAAAAAACTGATGCCCAACGTCGCGGCGTTTAACTCCGATAACCCGGCGAACCCGTATATGGAAGGCGAAGTGAACCTCGGCATGGTATGGAACGGTTCGGCTTACGTCGCCCGCCAGGCCGGTACGCCGCTGGAAGTGATCTGGCCGAAAGAAGGCGGCATCTTCTGGATGGACAGCCTGTCGATCCCGGCAAATGCGAAAAACGTCGACGGCGCGCTGAAGTTGATTAACTTCCTGCTACGCCCGGATGTCGCCAAGCAGGTCGCGGAAACCATCGGCTACCCCACGCCAAACCTGGCGGCGCGCAAAATGCTCAGCCCGGCCGTGGCCAACGATAAATCGCTCTATCCGGACGCCGCCACCATCGAGAAAGGCGAATGGCAAAATGACGTCGGCAGCGCCAGCGCTATTTATGAAGAGTATTACCAGAAGCTGAAAGCGGGCCGCTAATCCCGCCGGGCGGAACCGCGGTTCCGCCCTTTTTTTGCTCTCACTTTAGCCCCTCAGCGCGCGCCAGAGGATCGCCGGCAGCTTGCGCCAGCGCGGCCGATGGTAAAAATCCACCAGCCGCTGCGCCACCGCTTCCTGCCCCCGGTGAGTAATAAACCAGGGCGGCAGGGGCATCAGCGTCAGTTCGCCATGCCACAGACTGCGCGGAAACGGCCGAAACGGCGCCTCAATCACCGTGCGCTCGGTTTTCTCCAGCATAAAGCTGTTATGCACCTTGCCCCGCCCGCTCTGAATATCGTCGAGCCTGTGGCCGGGAAACGCCCCCCACGGGCAGGGAGCTAACAGAAAGGCCACCCCGCTCCAGCAGTTGATCGCCACCGTGCCATAGCGCAGCTCGGCGATTAGCGCGTTAAAACGCTTACGCCCAATCGCCTTGCGGGTGCGCGGGTGGATCACAATATTGGCCCCCAGCGTGCCCTGCAGCCGCTGATTGGCATAGCCGATCGCCTGGCGCAAAAAGCTTTCCGCGCTGTCGGCCTCAAGGCGGGTGATCGACAGCCCCGGGCCAAAGACCTCCTGCTGGCAGAAGTCCGGATCATCCTCGGTGTTCGCCACAATCAACGGCAGCGCGTCGCCGCGGGCTATCTCCAGCGGCTGACGGGCGCGCAGGCGAAAGTCAGTCAGCCGGTTTTCCGCGCCGGGGTAATAGTCCGGACGGGTATTGGCGGCGATCAGCCGGTACAGCTGACTAAGCAGGGCCGACGCCGGCTCCCAGCCCTGCTGCAGGATCAGCACCTGGCTGGCCACGCAGTTAAACCCGCCATTGTTCATCTTCTGCGTCGCCAGCTGCTGCGCCTGAAAAGCGATATCCGCCTCGCTCCACGGACCGGGGACGATAATGGTAGGGCTGACGCCGCCCAGCTCCGAGGTCACCCGACGCGGGTTCAGCGGCGTCCCGGCGGCCCGACGCTGGCGAGCCGCCTCACCATCGCCCCAGACGATAGCGTCATGGCTCTCCCGCGAGCCGGTGATATGGATCTCATCGACAGCGGGATGGGTGGTCAGCCACGCCCCCGCCTGGGCGTCGCCGGTGACGATGCGGAGCGCATCCATGGCGATCAGCGGCGCCAGAGCCTGAGCCAGCAGATCGTGCAGATAATCATTCACCGGGTTGAGCTTCAGCAGGCAGACCTGATTTTCAATAAACAGTTTGTGTAATACGTCCAGCGGCGCGATAGAGGCCACATTCCCGGCGCCGAGCACCAGCGCCAGCTTGCCATGCCGCGCGGCCGGCGGGATATCGTATGCGGCCGCCGCGCAGCGATCGAGATTGGCCCGGGTGACCCCCGGCTGCATCCAAATTTCAGCGCGAACACCAGACAGCAACAGTCGATCCCAGAGCGTGCCGGGCACCACCCGCAGCGCCAGGCGGCCGTCCGCCAGCGTCCGCAGCGGGATCCGCCGGAGAAAGGTTTTCTCCTCCAGCTGCTCCAGGGTGGCGATAAGCCCGTTGCAGCCGACCATCAGCGCGCAGGGGCCTGCCAGCCACTCTTCGCCCGTCAGCGGATCGCCTGGCGGTAGTCCTTTGGCCCTCGCCGCCGCCTCCACCCACGCAGGAGCAATTGAAGCCAGGGCATCCTTGATCTGGCGCAGGAGCGCCAGACGACGATTCACTGAGGTCTCCGCCCAGCGCTGGCGCGCCGCCGACAAGGCGTGCAGCGCTGCGTCATACTGAGAGCAGGTCGTCAGACCGGGTCGCGCGTGGCTCATTTTCCCTCACTCATTAAAATCTCTCCATAGGCCTGGCGCAGCTGATTCTTGAGCACCTTGCCCGTGGCGCTGACCGGTAGCGCATCGACAAATATCACCCGGTCCGGGATCTGCCATTTGGGCACCCGTTTCTCAAACCAGGCCAGCAGATCGCTCTCTTCCACTTCGCCCCCTTCCACGCGAACGCACAGCAGCACCGGCCGCTCGTCCCAGCGCGGGTGACGGGCGGCGATGGCCGCCGCGCTGCGCACCGCCTGATGCGCGATGGCGATATTCTCCAGCTCAACGGTGGAGATCCACTCGCCGCCGGACTTGATGATATCCTTTGCCCGATCGCTGATCACCAGATAACCATTGGCGTCGAGCGTACCGATATCGCCGGTATCAAACCAGCCTGCCGCGGTCAGGGCGCTTTCGTCCTGACCATAGTACTGCTCCACCACCCAGTGCCCTCTGACCTGCAGATATCCCTGACTTTGACCGTCCATCGGCAGTGGGTCGCCCTCGACATCCACCACCTGTAGCTCGATGCCAAAAATAGGCCGCCCCTGACCGGTACGCTGTTTTTGCTGCTCCGGCGCCGGGAGTGCGTCATGTTTGCTCAACAGCGTGTTAATGGTGCCGATGGGCGATGTTTCGGTCATTCCCCAGGCGTGGATCAGCGTAATGCCGTAATCGTGCTGAAAGGCCTCCATCATCGACGGTGGCAGCGCGGAGCCCCCGACAAACGCACGTTTAAAATCAGGCAGCCGCATGTCCGACCGCCGCATCGCCGCCAACAGACCGGCCCAGATCACCGGCACGCCGAACGCCACCGTCACCTTCTCGGCGGCCAGCAGCTGCAGCAGGCTGTCGCCATCGAGGTGCGGCCCCGGTAGCACCAGCCGCGCGCCGACCATGGCGGCGATAAACGGCGTCCCCCACGCGTTGACATGGAACATCGGCACCACCGGCAACAGGCTATCCCTGGCCGAGATCCCGGCGGCGTCCGGCTGATTGCCGCTCAGGGCATGCAGGACCAGCGAACGATGGGTATTCAACACCCCTTTCGGTCGGCCGGTGGTCCCCGAGGTGTAGCAGAGCGAGGCCGGCGTCAGTTCATTGAGCGGCGGCCAGCGATAGTCTGCCATCCCCTGCTGCAACAGTTCGTCAAAAAACAGCAATGAGGGCAGCTGGCTGAGCGCCGCTTCGCTGCAGGGCGCCATCAGCACGACGTGTTTCACCGTCGGCAGCTGCGGCAGGAGCTGCGCCACCAGCGGCAAAAAGGTCTGGTCAAAGAACAGCACCTCGTCGGCAGCGTCGTTGAGGATATACCGCAGATGGTCAACCGACAGCCGCGGATTGACGGTGTGCGTCACCCAGCCGCCGGAGGCGACGGCAAAATAGATCTCCAGGTGGCGGCGATTGTTCCATGCGAGGGTGGCGCAGCGGGCGCCCGGCGGCAGCCCCAGCGACGCCAGCGCCGATGCCAGCCGCTGAGCGCGGCTGGCCACTTCCCCCCAGCTGCTGCGCTCCTTCTCCCCGCCGGCCCCCACCGAGACGATCTCCGTCTCGCTGTGGTATTGCGCCGCATGGCTGAGCAGCGCGGTGGTAGTGAGATCCTGATAAATCATCGGTGACGGCATGGCGGGGTCTCCTTTACAGACTTCCGGGCGGGGGAACAGGGTCGCGGCGCGAACGTGCGGACGCCTATTGAATCTGGTCTACATTTGCCGGTCTGCACAAAAAAACGCACGGAAATCAGCGGTCACGCACAAAATTATCGCGGGTAATCGCTCAGAAAGGAGAAGCCGAGAATGATATGACGAAGGGCATTGCCCGGCGCCGGTCCGGGCGATATCGCCAGAGCGACCGCCGGGGGACTGACGATAGCCTGGAGTACGTGATGCGCGCCTCAGAGGAAAGCGGATCAACGTCGCCCATCGTCAGGCTGGCCTTTGTCCTTCCCTTTTTCGGCTCGCCGTTGCACAAAATCTTCAATGATGCCGAAGAGCCCGTTGAGGGGTTTCCACAGCACCACCAGCAGCAGCATGGGGCCGTATACCCGCACACCGCCCGTCGCGACCTGACCGGTAAACAGCAGGGCTAAGCCATCCAGCAGCAGGCACAACGCGCTGCCGGTGCCGATCAACAGGCACAGCAGGAAGAGGATCGGTCGGCTATCGGCGTATTCAGGTAGCGCACGCTGGCTCCAGATGCCGACGATAATGGACGCGATCAAGGCGATCGATGCAATGACCAGGGGATGATGCATGGTCTGACTCCTGTCATGACGTGACATCCTTGTCAACAGCGCTGCCGGAAGCGGTGGGCGTCGCCCTGACCCCCGGCAGGCTGATTCAGTTTACAGCGCGTTTTCCTGCAGCAGCTTATCGATAAAGGCGGGTACCACTTCGCTTGCCAGCCCGTAGTGCTTTTCGGCAAACTCGCTGCCCACCTGGCTGGGCTCGAGGTTCAGTTCAACGGTATGGGCGCCGTGCAGTCGCGCCTCGTGCACAAAGCCGGCCGCCGGATAGACGTGGCCGGAGGTGCCGATGGCGATAAAAATATCCGCTTCGGCCAGCGCGCTGTAGATCTCGTCCATCCCCAGCGGCATTTCGCCAAACCAGACCACGTGCGGACGCAGCGCCGCCGGGAACTGACAGCAGTGGCATTTGTCCTCTGCGGTGACGTCCCCGGTCCACTCCAGCACCTGGCCGCTCCACGAACAGCGCACCTTCAGCAGCTCGCCGTGCATATGGATCACCCGGCGGTTGCCGGCGCGTTCATGCAGATTATCGATATTCTGGGTGACCAGCAGAAAATGGTCGCCCAGCAGATCCTCCAGACGCGCCAGCGCCAGATGCGCCGCGTTCGGCGCGATCTCCGGACTCTGCAGCTGACGACGGCGGGCGTTGTAGAACGCCTGCACCAGCGCCGGGTCGCGGGCGAAGCCTTCCGGCGTCGCCACATCTTCCACCCGATGCTCTTCCCACAGGCCATCGGCCGCGCGGAAAGTTTTGATCCCCGACTCCGCCGATATGCCCGCGCCGGTTAACACCACCACTCTCGGTTTGGCCATCGCTTCAGGCTTCATCCTGTCCTCCCTAAAGAAAATCCGCTGACGCAGACGGTCACGCAACTGACGTTTATTGCGACGAAAACGGCTCAATCGATGTAAACGGCGCGACTGCATAGCTACCTCTGTGGTTAATGGCTCAGATGAAGGAAGGCCGCACCGCGCATTCCCCCGGCATCGCCGTGGCGCGCGCGCTCAATGCGCGGTACCCTGGCGACCGGCAGAAGATGGCGCGGCAATCGCTGCGCCAGCCCTTCGCTAATGGCCGTAAAGTTAGATAATCCACCGCCGAGCACCAGCAAATCCGGGTCGACAATGGTCAGTATATTTCCCAGACACACCGCCAGCAGATCGAGATAGCGCTCTACATGCGCCTGGGCGCGCGGATCGTGCTGCTGCCACTGCGCCACAATCTCCGGCGAGGTAAGCGGTTGCTGATAAAAATGTTCATACAGCCAGGCGAAACCGCGGCCGGAGAGATAATTTTCAATGCAGCCCAGCTGGCCGCAGCCGCAGCGAAGCAGCGGAAAATCACGCCCGACCACCTCCAGGGCATCCACCGGCAGACGAATATGACCAAACTCGCCGGTGATATAGCTATGTCCGGTAATCGATTTACCGTTCAACACCAGGCCGCCGCCCACGCCGGTGCCGAGGATCAGCCCCATCACCAGCGGGTATTGCGTAAACTCATCGTCCCACGCTTCCGACAGCGCGAAGCAATTGGCGTCATTATCGAGGCGCACATCGCGCCCCAGCCGCGCGCTGAGGTCGGCGCGCAGCGGCCGGCCGCTGGCGGCAGGCACGTTAGCGGCATACAGCGTGCCGTCCGCCGTTTCCGGCATCCCCGGGATACCGATCCCAACCGTCCCCTGCCGGTCGAAGCGCGCATCGGCCTCGCGGACCAGCGCCTCCACCGCCTGGAGAAAATCCTCATAACTGCTTTTCGGCGTGGCGACGCGTTTTTCCCACTGCAGCCGCCGCTCCTGATTAAATACGCCCAGCGCTATCTTGCTGCCGCCAATGTCAAATCCATAGTACATTTCAGCAATTCCTCTTGTGTCGTCAGCCAGGCCGACGATGACGATAAATTACTGGCCACTCAGCACCCTCGCCGGGTCGATACGGCTGGCGCGGCGGGCGGGATACCAGCTGGCCAGCAAACTCAGCAACAGTGCTGTCACCAGCACATAAAAGACGTCCAGCCAGTGCAGTTCAGACGGCAGGAAGTCAATAAAATAGATGTCGCCGGAGAGGAATTTATGCCCAATCAGGTATTCGATGCCGTTGATGATTGACGTCAGATTCAACGCGCAGATCACGCCGATCACCACCCCGAACAGGCTGCCTACCGATCCGGCTAATAAACCATACCACACGAAAATCGCGCGAATTAAGCCGTCTTTTGCGCCAAGCGTGCGCAGCACCGCAATATCGCCGCTTTTGTCTTTGACCGCCATCACCAGCGTCGAGACGATGTTGAAGCAGGCCACGCCGATCACCAGCACCATCGCCAGGTACATAATGGCGCGGATCATCTGGATATCGCGATACATATAGCCGTAGGTGCCAATCCAGCTCTTGATGTAGACGTAGCTGTTGGTCACCTCGCCGGCGTCGCGCACCAGCTTGTTAGCATGGAAAACGTCGGTGACCTTGATGGCAATGCCGGTCACGCTGCCGCCCATCTCCAGGTACTGCTGCGCATCCTGCATCGGGATCATGGCAAAACTATGATCGAGCTGGCCGCTCAGCTGTAAAATACCGGTCACATGCAGCCTGACGCGTTTCGGCTGCAGCAGTTGATGGTCGGCGTCGGCGTTAGGGATCATGATCGACACCCAGTCCCCCTGCTTCACGTGCAGGGCATCGGCGACGCCTTTACCCAGAATCACCTGCTGTTCGCCGGCCTTGAAGCCGGCCCACGCGTTATTCTGCACAAAGGTGGGCAGCGCGCTGAGCCGGGTTTCCTGCTGCGGGTCGACCCCTTTCACCTGGATGGCGCGCATATTGCTGCCGCTCTCCACCAGGCCGGTGAAGTTAATATAGGGCGCCGCCGCG
This sequence comes from Klebsiella sp. TF21-TM, assembly GCF_019753495.1. Taxonomy (NCBI): domain Bacteria; kingdom Pseudomonadati; phylum Pseudomonadota; class Gammaproteobacteria; order Enterobacterales; family Enterobacteriaceae; genus Klebsiella; species Klebsiella sp. TF21-TM. The sequence goes on from NZ_JAIJYL010000021.1 coordinate 12,480, forward strand.
ACAATCCCCTTCACCTTCTGCACCTTCGCCAGCGCCTCCTGCCAGTTATTCCACGGCTGGTTCACGGGTTCGATTTCACCGTGCGGCACCACCGCCAGCACGCGGTGGTTCAGCTCGCGCTCAAAGCCGTTCATCGCGCTGAGACCGACGATCAGCACCGCCACCCCCAGCGCAATGCCGATGGTGGAGATCACCGAGATCAGCGACACCATGCCGCCGCGCCGCCGGCCGCGGCTGAAACGCAATGCAATTAATAACGATAACGGAGAGGCCATTACTCGGCCCCCATCAGGGTCAGGTCGGCGGTCAGGCGGCCATCGCGCATCTCCAGCTGGCGGCTCATCCGCTTCGCCAGCAGCAGGTCGTGGGTCACCACCAGAAACGCGGTGCGCTGCGCGAGGTTCAGTTCGCCCAGCAGCTGGAAGATGCTGTCCGCGTTGCGGGCGTCGAGGTTCCCGGTCGGCTCATCCGCCAATACCAGCCGCGGTTTGTTCACCAGCGCGCGGGCAATCGCCACCCGCTGGCGTTCGCCGCCGGAGAGCTCCGACGGACGGTGTTGGCTGCGGTGTTCAAGCCCGACCGCCTGCAGCATTGCTTTCGCCTGGCGTTCAATGTCCGCCGGCTTCTTTTTACCAATCAGCAGCGGCATCGCCACGTTTTCCAGCGCGCTAAAGTCCGGCAGCAGATGGTGGAACTGATAGATAAAGCCCAGCTCGCGGTTGCGCAGGTCGGCGCGCGCGGCGGTGGAAAGCTTACTCATCGGCTGACCGGAGAAAATCACGTCGCCAGAGGTCGGCGTATCCAGGCCGCCGAGCAGATGCAGCAGGGTACTTTTGCCGGAGCCGGAGGTGCCGACGATGGCCATCATCTCGCCTTCATCAATGCTGAAGCTGACATTGTGCAGGACATCGGTTTGCACATTGCCTTCCTGATAGCGTTTGCACAGGTTGTCGCATTGCAGCAGGATCTTATTCATAACGTAAAGCCTCAGCGGGTTGAGTGGCGGCAGCGCGCCAGGAAGGGTACAACGTAGACAACAATGCCAGCGCCATCGCCACCAGGGCGATCACGACGACCTGCAGCGGCTCAATCGCCACCGGCAGCGCCGCGCCGTCAAGGAAGGCGCCGATGATCGGCATTAAATTATTCAACTGGCTGGCCAGCAGCGCGCCAAGCACGGCTCCCAGCAGCGCGCCGACGATCCCGGCGCTGGCGCCCTGCACCATAAAGACGGCCATAATCTGTCGCGGCGTCAGCCCCTGGGTCTGCAGGATCGCCACTTCGCCCTGCTTCTCCATCACCATCATCCCCAGCGAGGTAATAATGTTGAAGGCCGCGACGGCGACGATCAGGCTGAGCAGCAGGCCCATCATATTTTTCTCCATACGCACCGCCTGGAACAGTTCGCCCTTGCGCTCGCGCCAGTCCTGCCACTGGGTGCCCGACGGCAGCGTCTGCTGGCTGAGGGTATCCACTTGCAGCGGTTTATCCAGCCACAGGCGCCAGCCGGTGATATTCCCCAGCGGATAGCGCATCAAACGGGAAGCATCGTCGATGTTGGTCAGCATCTGATAACCATCGACTTCGCTGTTGGCGGCGAAGGTGCCGATGACTGTAAACAGACGCTGGCTCGGCACGCGCCCCATCGGCGTAAACTGGCTGGCGGAGGGGACCATCACGCGAATTTTATCGCCGCGATTCACCCCCAGCTGGCCCGCCAGCTGCTCGCCGAGAATCACGTTATATTTGCCCGCCTGCAGATCGCTCTGTTTGACGTTCACCAGGTACGGTGTCAGGGGATCGTTCTGCGCCGGGTCGATGCCCAGCATCACGCCGACCGCCACGCTGCGCGCGCTCTGCAGCACCACGTCGCCGGTGGTGATCGGCGCCACGCGGGTGACGCCCTGGAGTTTCGCCTCGCGCTCCGGCAGCTGTTGGGGATTCACCGAACCCTGTTTGGCGCTAAGAATGGCCTGGGGCATCAGCCCCAGGATGTTGTTTTGCAGTTCGCGTTCAAAGCCGTTCATCACCGACAGGACCGTCACCAGCGCCATGACGCCGAGGGTAATACCGATGGTGGAAAGCCAAGAGACGAAACGACCGAAGCGGTCGGCTGCGCGCCCGCGCATATAGCGCAGGCCGATAAAGAGTGCGGCAGGTTGGTACATGTCATCCATCTGGTTGCTGATAGCCGATTCCCGAGTATATAAGCGATTAGGGGCAGCGTAAATGACTGATACCTGACGACTTTATTAGCAATAATCCTAAAAATCAAGCAAATACAAACGGATAGATAAGTACTTACTTATTAATCTTTACGCTTATCGACAGCGCTGACCTTTCTTCACTCAACACGCGATGGCAATTCGGGTTGGCGAATCCAGACCAATCGCGGATAATCTCACTATTGAATATCAGCGAGTTGCCCTCCATATCGGCAGAGCGAATCCCTAAGAGACCATGAAACCGTCTATGCCTGAACAATATCGATACTCATTGCCGGTGAAAGCCGGTGACCAGCGCCAGCTTGGCGAGTTGACCGGCGCAGCCTGCGCCACCCTGGTGGCGGAGATGGCCGAACGCCACAAGGGCCCGGTGGTGCTGGTGGCGCCTGACATGCAAAACGCGCTGCGTCTGAACGACGAGATCAGGCAGTTCACCGACAGCCTGGTGATGGGGCTGGCGGACTGGGAAACGCTCCCTTACGACAGCTTCTCGCCGCATCAGGACATCATCTCCTCCCGTCTTGCCACTCTTTACCAGTTACCCACTATGCAGCGCGGCGTGCTGATCGTCCCGGTCAGCACGCTGATGCAGCGCGTCTGTCCGCACAGCTTCCTTCACGGCCACGCGCTGGTGATGAAAAAGGGTCAGCGCCTGTCGCGCGATGCGCTGCGCGACCAGCTCGAGGGGGCCGGCTACCGCCATGTCGATCAGGTGATGGAGCATGGCGAATACGCCACCCGCGGCGCGCTGCTCGACCTGTTCCCGATGGGCAGCGACCAGCCCTACCGCCTCGATTTTTTTGACGATGAAATCGACAGCCTGCGCCTGTTCGACGTCGACAGCCAGCGCACGCTGGAGGAAGTGGCGGCCATTAACCTGCTGCCGGCGCACGAATTCCCCACCGACCAGACCGCCATCGAGCTGTTCCGCAGTCAGTGGCGCGACCGCTTTGAGGTGAAGCGCGACGCCGAGCATATCTATCAGCAGGTCAGTAAAGGGACGCTGCCTGCCGGTATCGAATACTGGCAGCCGCTGTTCTTCAGCGAGCCGCTGCCGCCGTTATTTAGCTATTTCCCGGCCAGCACGCTGATCGTCAACACCGGCGATCTCGAGGCCAGCGCGGAGCGTTTCCAGAATGAAGCCCGCGCCCGCTTTGAAAACCGCGGCGTCGATCCGATGCGCCCGCTCCTGCCGCCGGAACTGCTGTGGCTGCGCAGCGATGAGCTGTTCAGCGAACTGAAAAAGTGGCCGCGCGTTCAGCTGAAAACCGAGCGCCTGGCCGAAAAAGCAGCGAATACCAACCTGGGCTACCAGACGCTGCCGGACCTCGCCGTCCAGGCGCAAAACAAAGCGCCGCTGGATAATCTGCGCCGCTTCCTCGACGCGTTTGCCGGTCCGGTGATCTTCTCCGTTGAAAGCGAGGGTCGCCGGGAAGCGCTGAGCGAAATGCTGGCGCGGATCAAAATTGCGCCGAAACACCTGCTGCGCCTGGAGGAAGCCACCGGCAACGGGCGCTATCTGATGATTGGCGCCGCCGAGCACGGGTTTATCGACAGCCAGCGCGGCCTGGCGCTGATTTGCGAGAGCGACCTGCTCGGCGAGCGCGTAGCGCGCCGTCGTCAGGATTCCCGTCGCACCATTAACCCTGACACGCTAATTCGCAACCTTGCCGAACTGCATATCGGCCAGCCGGTCGTTCACCTGGAACACGGTGTGGGCCGCTATGCGGGGATGACCACCCTGGAGGCGGGCGGCATCACCGGCGAATACCTGATGCTGACCTACGCCAACGATGCCAAATTATACGTTCCGGTCTCCTCGCTGCATCTTATCAGTCGCTACGCCGGCGGAGCGGAAGAGAACGCGCCCCTGCACAAGCTGGGCGGCGATGCCTGGACCCGGGCGCGGCAAAAAGCGGCCGAGAAGGTACGCGACGTAGCGGCCGAACTGCTGGATATCTACGCCCAGCGCGCGGCGAAAGCCGGGTTTGCCTTTAAACACGACCGCGAACAGTATCAGCTGTTCTGCGACGGTTTCCCGTTTGAAACCACGCCGGATCAGGCGCAGGCGATCAACGCCGTCCTCAGCGATATGTGCCAGCCGCTGGCCATGGACCGCCTGGTGTGTGGCGATGTGGGCTTCGGCAAGACCGAAGTGGCCATGCGCGCCGCCTTCCTCGCCGTGGAGAACCACAAACAGGTGGCGGTACTGGTGCCGACCACCCTGCTGGCTCAGCAGCACTATGACAACTTCCGCGATCGTTTCGCCAACTGGCCGGTACGCATCGAAATGCTCTCCCGCTTCCGCAGCGCTAAAGAGCAGGCGCAGATCCTCGAGCAGGCCGCGGAAGGCAAAATCGATATCTTGATCGGCACCCATAAGCTACTGCAGAGCGAGGTGAAGCTGCGTGATCTGGGGCTGCTGATCGTCGACGAAGAGCACCGGTTTGGCGTGCGGCATAAAGAGCGCATCAAAGCGATGCGCGCCGATGTCGATATCCTGACCCTCACCGCCACGCCGATCCCGCGAACGCTGAACATGGCGATGAGCGGGATGCGGGATCTGTCGATCATCGCCACGCCGCCGGCGCGCCGCCTGGCGGTAAAGACCTTCGTTCGCGAATACGATGCGCTGGTCGTGCGCGAGGCGATCCTGCGTGAAACGCTGCGCGGCGGTCAGGTTTACTATCTGTTTAATGACGTCGAGAACATCCAGAAAGCCGCCGACAAGCTGGCGGAGCTGGTGCCTGAGGCGCGGATCGCCATCGGCCACGGTCAGATGCGGGAGCGCGAGCTGGAGCGGGTGATGAATGACTTCCATCACCAGCGCTTCAATGTGCTGGTGTGCACCACCATCATCGAAACCGGGATCGACATTCCCACCGCCAACACCATCATTATCGAACGCGCCGACCACTTTGGCCTCGCCCAACTGCACCAGCTGCGCGGCCGCGTTGGCCGCTCCCATCACCAGGCCTATGCCTGGCTGCTGACGCCGCATCCGAAGGCGATGACCACCGATGCGCAAAAGCGCCTCGAAGCCATTGCCTCGCTGGAAGATCTTGGCGCCGGCTTTGCGCTGGCGACCCACGATCTAGAGATCCGCGGCGCCGGGGAGCTGCTGGGCGAAGATCAGAGCGGTCAGATGGAGACCATCGGCTTCTCCCTGTATATGGAGCTGCTGGAGAATGCGGTAGATGCCCTGAAAGCCGGGCGCGAGCCGTCGCTGGAAGATCTCACCAGCCAGCAGACGGAAGTCGAACTGCGCATGCCTTCCCTGCTGCCTGATGATTTCATCCCCGACGTCAATACCCGTCTGTCGTTCTATAAGCGCATTGCCAGCGCCAAAAACGAACAGGATCTGGAGGAGATCAAAGTCGAGCTGATCGATCGTTTTGGCCGCCTGCCCGACGCCGCGCGCAATCTGCTGGATATCGCCCGTCTGCGTCAGCAGGCGCAGAAGCTGGGGATCCGTAAGCTGGAGAGCAATGAAAAAGGCGGCGTGATCGAATTTAACGAGAAAAACAACGTCAATCCGGTGTGGTTGATCGGCCTGCTGCAGAAGCAGCCGCAGCACTTCCGCCTGGACGGGCCGACGCGCCTGAAGTTCATGCAGGATCTCGAGGAGCGTAAGACGCGGATGGATTGGGTTCGCCAGTTCATGCGCCAGTTGGAAGAGAACGCCGTCGCCTGATCGCAGGGAGATACGGCCGGTACGCCGTATCTCCCTTTTCACATATCTGGCAATCTTTACAAACATTTTGCAATCCGCCTGGATTTCCCCACACAGACTCACGCCATAATCTCATCTCCTTTTTCATATAAAAATAACCAGTTATATATTTTGGAGTTATGGTAATGAGAAACCGTTTCCCCCTGGCGCTGGCGCTGGCGCTGGTCGCGCTGGTTGCCGCGCTGGCGCTGCCTGCGCACGCTAACACCTGGCCCCTTCCCCCGCCGGGCAGCCGGCTGGTGGGGCAGAATCAGTTCCATGTGGTGCAGGATAACGGCGGTTCGCTGGAGGCGATTGCCAAAAAGTACAATGTCGGCTTTCTGGCCCTGCTGCAGGCCAATCCCGGGGTAGACCCCTATGTTCCGCGCGCCGGCAGCGTGCTGACTATCCCCCTGCAGACGCTGCTGCCCGATGCGCCGCGCGAAGGGCTGGTGATCAACCTTGCCGAACTGCGCCTCTACTATTACCCGCCGGGCAAGAATGAAGTGACTGTCTACCCGATCGGCATCGGCCAACTGGGCGGAACCACCATCACACCGACGATGGTCACCACCGTGTCCGACAAGCGGGCTAATCCGACCTGGACGCCAACCGCTAACATTCGCGCGCGCTACAAAGCGATGGGGATTGAGCTGCCGACAGTGGTGCCTGCCGGTCCTGACAACCCGATGGGCCATCACGCTATCCGCCTTGCCGCCTATGGCGGAGTCTATCTCCTGCACGGCACCAATGCCGATTTCGGCATCGGCATGCGCGTCAGCTCCGGCTGTATTCGTCTGCGCGACAACGATATCAAGGCGCTGTACAACACGATCTCGCCGGGCACGAAGGTGAATATTATCAACACGCCGATTAAGGCGTCGGTGGAGCCGGACGGCCGCCGTCTGGTCGAAATCCACCAGCCGCTGTCTGAGCATATCGATGACGACCCGCAGACGCTGCCTATTACGCTTAACGCGGCCATGAAGGCGTTCAAACAGGCGCCGCAGACCGACGGTACGGTAATGGAGCGCGCGATGAATTACCGCTCGGGCATGCCCATTGACGTTACCCGTCATGCCGACCCTGGTCCGCAGTCGCTGTAACCTCACGCTGCAGAAAACAAAAAACCCGCCTGACGGCGGGTTTTTTGTTGGCAAGGGTCAAACAGGGGTACAACAGGGTCTTACTCATCGCTGACCGGTGAAGGGGGCCGGGCAGCGACGCATCGGGTTTACTTGTAGATAACCGCGGTACCGTGAAGAGTATTCGGACCAGTTACCGAAGTAATACGGTATGAGGTGGCGCCCATTTCATCCGCTTTCTGCGCCAGCTGGTCTTCCAGCGACCCCAGATTAGTCCCTGCGGACGCAGAGATGGTGCCCACTTTATGCTGGCCGGCTGGGGTGGACTGCACCTCAACAGCGGCAAAGCTGGCGAAAGAGAGGGAGCTAAGCACGGCGGCAATAGCCAGAGTATTAACGGTTTTCATGATTATTATACCTATGCAGATGAATTTTATAGTAGGGTCGTAAGCATTAACTTAACGATCGATAGGTAAATAATAATGTGATCTAAGTCACACGTCAACGCATTTTTATAACGATCGTTTAACTATTTATAAAATGCTTAATTTTCATACGCATATGAATTATTTATTTTTGAACCAACAGCGCTGGCCCCGGCGATCGTTTATTTTTATAATGGCCATTCACCAAACCAACATAGGTACAACGGCATCATGACAACTGACGTTCAAAGTTGCGCCAAAAAAAGCCGTGGCCGACCGAAGGTGTTCGACAGGGATGCGGCGCTGGACAAAGCCATGACACTCTTCTGGCAGCACGGCTATGAGGCGACCTCGCTCGCCGATCTGGTCGAGGCGACAGGAGCAAAAGCCCCCACCCTGTATGCGGAATTTGTGAATAAAGAAGGACTGTTCCGCGCAGTATTGGATCGTTACATTTCGCGCTTTGCCGCGAAGCACGAAGCCGTGCTGTTTGCTGAGGGAAAAACCGTCGATCGGGCGTTGCGCGACTATTTCACCGCGGTCGCCACCTGCTTTACCAGCAAAGAGACGCCGGCCGGCTGCTTTATCATCAATACCTCCGCCGCGCTGGCCGCCTCCTCGACGGATATCGCCAACACCATCAAATCCCGCCATGCGATGCAGGAGCAGGCGCTAACCCAGTTTCTGCAGCAGCGGCAAGCGCAGGGCGAACTGCCTGCGGGCCGCGACGTGGCGCAGCTCGCGCAGTTTCTCAACTGTGTCCTGCAGGGGATGTCCATCAGCGCACGGGAAGGCGCCGATTTCGACAAACTGATGCAAATCACTGACACCACTCTCCGTCTCTGGCCGCTGGTCCTCGAGTCCTGATGCGCCCCGCTTCCGGCGGTATTCTGCCGCCGGAACCGCCCGCCGTTTCGCTTTACCCCCACAAAATAGATTGATTTTTATTACCTTTTCTCGCGCAAGATAAACGCAAATGATATTGATTGCGATATTCATTATGTGCAAAATCCTTTTTTGAGTTTTTCCAGATGTTTCGCATTGTAACGAATACCGGCCGACGCCGGCCCATAACAACGACAAAGCAACTTGCTCATAAAAGGAATGGATATGAAAAAGCGCCTCTGGGTGCTCCACCCTCTGCTGCTGGCCAGCGCGCTGCCTGCGCTGGCGGCTCAATCTGATGAAGACAGCATCATCGTTAGCGCGAACCGCACCCACCGCACCGTGGCCGAGATGGCCCAAACCACCTGGGTCATTGAGGGCCAGGAGATTGAGCAGCAGGTCCAGGGCGGGAAAGAGTTCAAAGACGTGCTGGCTCAGCTGATCCCGGGCATCGATGTCAGCAGCCAGGGGCGCACCAATTACGGGATGAACATGCGCGGGCGCGCCATCGTCGTGCTGATTGACGGCGTCCGGCTCAACTCCTCACGCACCGACAGTCGCCAGCTCGACGCCATCGATCCGTTCAACATCGAACATATCGAAGTGATCTCCGGGGCGACCTCACTGTACGGCGGCGGCAGTACCGGCGGACTTATCAACATCGTCACCAAAAAAGGGCAGCAGGATCGGCAGGTCGATCTTGAGGTGGGCAGCAAGAGCGGGTTTGCGAACAGCAACGATCATGATGAGCGCGTCGCAGCGGCCGTCAGCGGCGGGACAGACCACGCGTCCGGGCGTTTATCGGTAGCCTATCAGCGTTTCGGCGGCTGGTACGATGGCAACAACGATGCGCTGCTCCTCGATAACACCCAAACGGGGCTCCAGCACTCTGACCGTCTGGACGTCATGGGAACGGGGACGATCGAGATCGACGACAACCGCCAGCTGCAGCTGGTCACCCAGTATTATAAAAGCCAGGGCGATGATGACTATGGCCTGTGGCTCGGAAAGAATATGTCCGCGGTGACCAGCGGCGGCAAAGCGTACACCACCGATGGGCTCAATTCCGATCGTATCCCCGGCACCGAGCGCCATCTGATCAGCCTCCAGTACTCCGATGCCGACTTCTTCGGTCAGAATCTGGTGAGCCAGGTGTACTATCGCGATGAATCCCTCACCTTCTATCCGTTCCCGACGCTCAGCAAAGGCCAGGTCAGCAGTTTCTCCTCGTCGCAGCAGGATACCGATCAGTATGGGGCAAAGCTGACCCTGAACAGTCAGCCGCTGGCGGGCTGGGATCTCACCTGGGGTCTCGACGCCGATCATGAGACCTTCAATGCCAATCAGATGTTCTTCGATCTGCAACAATCGCTGGCTTCCGGTGGGCTGCACAACGAATCGATCTATACCACCGGCCGCTACCCGGGATACAGCATCTCCAACGTCGCGCCGTTCCTGCAGTCAAGCTACGATCTGAACGATATCTTTACCATCAGCGGCGGGGTTCGCTACCAGTGGACCGAAAACCGGGTTGACGACTTTGTCGGCTACGCCCAGCAACAGGATATCGCCAACGGCAAAGCGCGCTCCGCCGACGCCATCAAAGGCGGCAAAACCGATTATGACAACTTCCTGTTTAACGCCGGGATCGTCGCCCATCTGACCGAGCGTCAACAGACCTGGTTTAACTTCTCGCAGGGCGTTGAGCTGCCGGATCCGGGTAAATACTATGGCATCGGGAAATACGGCGCCGCGGTCAATGGTCATCTGCCGCTGCTCTCCAGCGTCAACGTCGATGACTCGCCGCTGCAGGGGATCAAAGTTAACTCGTATGAGCTGGGCTGGCGCTACACCGGCGATAACCTGCGCACCCAGCTGGCGGCGTATTACTCGACTTCGGATAAGACCATCGTGGTCAACCGTACCGACATGACCATCGATGTTCAGTCCGACAAGCGGCGTATTTACGGCGTTGAGGGAGCGGTCGATTACTTTATTCCGGACAGCGACTGGAGCGTCGGCGGCAACTTCAACGTGCTGAAATCACAGGTGCAGACCGATGGCCGCTGGCAAAAATGGGACGTCACCCTCGCCTCGCCGTCCAAAGCCACCGCCTGGGTAGGCTGGGCGCCGGATCCGTGGAGCCTGCGCGTGCAGAGCCAGCAGGTGTTTGACCTCAGCGACGCCGCCGGCAACAAGCTGGAAGGCTATAATACCGTCGATTTTATCGGCAGTTACGCGCTGCCGGTGGGGAAACTGACCTTCAGTATCGAAAACCTGCTTAACGAAGATTATGTCACCATCTGGGGCCAGCGCGCGCCGCTGCTCTACAGCCCAACCTACGGCAGCTCGTCGCTGTATGAATATAAAGGCCGTGGCCGTACCTTCGGTCTGAATTACGCGTTAACTTTCTGACAAAAAAAGCCCCTCAGCCTGAGCGATTGAGGGGCTAATCATTACACAAATCTGTTTTTAGATTTTGTTGTTCAGGACCAGCTGGCCGTTGTTGTCCAGCGGGATCTGGCTGCCAGGATCGTGATCCATACGGATTTTCCCCTGCTGATCGCCTATCTTATAGGTCACATCGTAGCCCAGCATTTTGTCGGATTTGTCATACACCGTTTTGCAGCGCTGCTGCGTGGTGGTGTAGGTGTCGTTATCCTGCATCGCGCCCTGGATCTGGTTACCGGCATAGCCGCCGCCCAGCGCGCCCACCACCGTCGCCACGCTGCGTCCGTGACCGCCGCCGAACTGGTGGCCAATCACTCCGCCCGCCACCGCGCCCAGCACGGAACCGGCGATGCGGTTTTCATCCTGTACCGGACGACGATGGGTCACGGTGACATTACGGCATTCCTGGCGCGGCGTTTTCACGGTTTCTTTAATCGGTGTACTGGAGACCACTTGCGCATACTGCGGGCCGCGATCTAACACGTTGAGACCAGCGACAGCTGCAACGCCCAGCGCGGCAGCCACGCCTATCCCTATACCCGCCAACATAGATTTATTCACGGGAGATCCTCCTTTGTTGCTGTTGATACAATTTTGCAACCGGACCCGGGAAGGCGCAAATCAGATAGCGGATGAAAAGTGCGAGAATTCGCTGCAAATCAAAGGGATTCAGAGGATTCCGAGCGGGATCCCCGCCGGTTCAGCAGAAGAGCCCGGAGGCGCCGCCAGGGCGCGCTCCGGGTCGCGATAGCGATTAGTGCAGCTTGAGACGCGGGCGAATGATGCGGTTGATGCGACCAACCAGCATCATCAGGCCGGTTTTGAAATAGCCGTGCAGGGCGATCTGGTGCATACGGTACAGGGAGATGTACACGAAGCGCGCAATGCGCCCTTCCACCATCATCGAGCCGCGCATCAGGTTGCCCATCAGGCTGCCGACGGTGGAGTAATTGGACAGCGACACCAGCGAGCCATGATCTTTATAGGTATACGCCTTCAGCGGTTTGCCTTTCATCTGCGCGAGGATGTTATTCAGCGCGCAGGTGGCCATCTGGTGCGCCGCCTGAGCACGCGGTGGCACAAACCCGCCTTCCGGACGGGCGCAGGAGGCGCAATCGCCGATGGCGAAAATATCCGCGTCGCGGGTGGTCTGCAGCGTCGGCTCAACCACCAGCTGATTGATACGGTTGGTTTCCAGGCCGCCGATCTCTTTCATGAAATCTGGCGCTTTGATCCCGGCCGCCCAGACCATCAGATCCGCTTCAATATATTCGCCATCTTTGGTGTGCAGGCCGCCCGCATCGGCGCTGGTGACCATGGTCTGCGTCAGCACCCGTACGCCCAGCTTGGTCAGCTCATTGTGCGCCGCGCCGGAAATGCGCGGCGGCAGCGCAGGCAGAATGCGTTCGCCCGCTTCGACCAGCGTGACGTTCAGCGCTTCGTTGGTCAGCCCTTTGTAACCGTAGCTGTGCAGCTGTTTCACGGCATTATGCAACTCAGCGGAGAGTTCCACGCCGGTGGCGCCGCCGCCGACGATGGCAATGTTCACTTTACCGTTAGCGCCAAGGTTCGCGGAGTACTTAAGGAACAGGTTGAGCATCTCCTGATGGAAACGACGCGCCTGATGCGGGTTGTCGAGGAAAATGCAGTTCTCTTTCACCCCAGGGGTGTTAAAGTCATTCGAGGTACTGCCCAGCGCCATTACCAGCGTGTCGTACGGCAGTTTACGCTCAGCCACCAGCAGCTCGCCTTTTTCATTGCGCAGCTCGCCGAGGGTGATGGTCTTCCCTTCGCGATTGATATCGACCACCGACCCCAGCTGGAACTGGAAGCCGTGGTTGCGGGCATGGGCCAGATAGCTCAGCGCATCAACGCCTTCATCCAGAGAACCGGTGGCCACTTCGTGCAGCAGCGGCTTCCACAGATGGCTGTGGTTACGGTCCACCAGGGTGATTTTCGCTTTCTTATGGCGCCCTAACTTTTTCCCCAGCTGAGTTGCCAGTTCCAGTCCGCCTGCGCCGCCACCCACAATTACGATTTTTTTCAATGGCGTAGTCATGTGTACCCCTAAAATTATTAACCAATTGTTAAATAAAAGTTATTAAAATAGCCTTTATTTAACAACAAGTTACGTCAATGAAACCATTCAGCACTGTCGAGAATACCATGAACGGTGCATTGGTCATACCAAAATTGATGTGCATCAAGTTTTGTCGCGTATTTTTTCAGCGAAACCAATAAGTGTAGACATGAAAAAACCCGCGCGGTGAACCCGGCGCGGGTTTGGAGACAGGGGAAAAAGGCTTAACCGAGGGTTTTAAACGCTTTCAGCCGCTGCAGGTGCGGCGAGATGTTTTTAAACTTATGGGTCTGCTCTTCATCCCAGATAATTTCATAATAGTGGTGCAAAAGGTCGGCGGAACGCTGGCTGTCCAGCGCTTCGTCCTGCCGGGAAAGCACCACCAGGCAGCGATCGCGGTTCTTCTCGCGAAAGTTGGTCACGCACTTGGTGGCGATGTCAGCATACTCTTCCGGTCGGTCGATTTTGCCTTCCATATTCTCATGCGGAAACAGGTTCGGATTGAACACCGCCTGACGAATATCGCACAGGAAACCAATCCGCTCAGCCCAGTAACCGCCGAGCCCAACGCCGCAGATCAGCGGCCGGTCATCGGCGGTAAGCTGCAGCATTTTATCGACCTCTTTCAGCAAATGCTGCATGTCGTGCTTGGGGTGGCGCGTGCTGTAGCTTATCAACCGCACGTCAGGGTCAATAAACTGCAACTGCATCACCTTCTCGTGGTTACCGGGGCTGTTCGAGTCAAAACCGTGTAAATAGATAATCATCGCATCCTCACCAGACAACAACGCCCCGCAGAGCGTTACGCGGACTTCGCCTCTTGCCAGCGCGCATGAAGCTGCTCCAGCTGGGCACTCACCGTTTTCCAACGGGCTGAATCCCTTAACTCCTGACGGGAAAAGGAACCTTTATGATACAATTTCGTAACACGCTCTGCTTTGATCGGCGACAGGTTATCCAGCACACTGACCGCGCCCTTACGATTATTGCAGACCAGTATCATATCGCAACCGGCGTCGAGCGATGCCTGGCCGCGTTCGGCATAGCTGCCCATGATCGCCGCCCCTTCCATCGACAGATCGTCGGAGAAAATCACCCCGTCGAAGCCCAGCTCGCCGCGCAACACCGTCTTCAGCCAGTACGCTGAACCGCTGGCCGGGCGCGGATCGAGCTCCGGATAAATCACATGCGCCGGCATAATGGCATCCAGACGCTGCTCGGCGATAAGGCTTTTGAATATCGCCATATCGTGGTCGCGGATAACCGATGCCGGACGCGGATCGAACGGGGTTTCTTTATGCGAATCGGCAGTCACCGCCCCGTGTCCCGGGAAGTGTTTGCCGGTGGTTTTCATGCCCGCAGCGTGCATGCCGTCAATGAAGTGACGCGCCATCGTCAGCGCTTTCTGCGGATCTTCATGATAAGAACGTTCGCCGATCGCGGCGCTGATATGGCCGACGTCCAGCACCGGCGCAAAGCTAATATCGATGTCCATGGCGATCATTTCGCTGGCCATCAGCCAGCCGGCCTCGGCGGCCAGTTTGCCCCCCTCTTCCATCCCCAGCAGCGCGGCGAAAGACTGGGCCGCCGGTAAACGGGTAAAGCCTTCGCGGAAACGCTGAACGCGTCCCCCTTCCTGATCGACCGCCACCACCAGATGGTTACGGGAGGCTTCGCGGATCTGGCGCACCAGCTCCCGCAGCTGCGCCGGATCGTGATAATTTCGGGTGAAGAGGATCAACCCTCCCACCAGCGGATGCGCCAGAATCTCTCGCTCTTCCGCATCCAGTTCATACCCTTCAACATCCAACATCACTGGGCCCACACTGACCTCTCTTATCCTTTGCGTTCGTTGTCTAACTGACACCATGTTTCATCTGCCAGCGTGATAAATTGCCGATCCCCGCTCTGCCGCCAGCGCATTTCATACCAGCCCGCCATCAGCAGCAGTACCCACGGACGCCAGCGCGCCACCTGCCGCCATAGCTGCTGCGGGTCGATGGCCGCCCGCCGGGCATACGCCGTCACCAGCTGGCGGCGCTCGCCCGGGGCGATCCATACGGCGGCCAGCTCCAGCGCGATATCGCCATCGCCGGCATATTCCCAGTCGATCAGCTTCAGACCGGCGTCGCTGTGGATAATATTGCCGGCATGGACGTCCATATGCAGCGGCGCCAGGCGCAGAGGACGAGGCTCGCCCCGGCGGCACAGCCGCTGGTGCCAGCGTAGCCAGCGCGGCGTACGCCGGGCCGGATCGCTCCTCTGCCAGTACTGCACCAGCAGCGGCCCGAGACTCACACGCCAGCCGAACCGCGGTTGCTGATGCAAATCATACAATAAGCCAGACAGCTGCGGGCAGTCAGGTAACTCGCTTTTCACCTCACCCGCGCAATACTCCACCACCATCCAGCAGGGCGAGTAAAACAGGGGGTTGGGCGCCAGCCTGGCAGGCAGCCGGCGCAGCGCGCGATACTGACGGCGAAAATAACAGGCAGCGGCAGACGGGTCGTGCGGCTGACGCAGCACTCGTCCCCGGTCGCCGTCGCTGATAATCACACTGCCGCCGCTGAGGCCGGTCTGGCTCAGCGAGGCGACAGGATGATAGTGGGGAAAGAAGCGCGACAAGAGCTCGTCGCGCGTTAGCTTATTGTTGCTGAACAGCACCTTTACCTGACCAGATAATCTCGCCGGTTTGCACCAGCATCAACTGCATCTTCAGCTCAGGCGCGTTGACGTTGCCGGTGGCATTGGAGTAAAGCACATACTGCGCGCCCACATTGCGGGCGATGCCCATGGCTTTGCTGCGGCTGCCGAGGCTGTCCTGCGGCGACAGGCCCAACTGCTGCTTGGCGACCGCCAGCTGCTGCGGTGAAACAAGGGTAAATTTGCCGTTGCCCGCCAGCGCGTTGCGTAACGCGGTGGTAGCTTCTCCGGCATTCAGCGAACCGTTGGTGCGGTTGTTCACGCTGTCAACCAGCAGAATACTGCCGGCATTGACCCCGCCCGCCTGCAGCATCTGTCCCACCATCGGCTGCACCGCGCCGTTCCAGTCATAATGACGCACGCGCGGCGCCGGCTGACCCGACTGCTGATCCTGATGCTCAATCGGTCCTGGCTGCGACGGGACGGATGGCACCGCCGGTACCGTCGGCACCGTGGGCTGCGGCTGCGCAGGCTGCTGCGGCTGCGGTTTGGCCTCTTCTACCGGCGCGGGCTGCTCACGCAGCCCCGCACAGCCTGCGAGGAATATCGCCAGTGCTGTGATTAACGCATAGCGACACATTTTCATCATTATAATTACCCCTTACAGATAAAGATAAAGGCGGGCCTTATGCGCCCCCAGGATATTGGCGCTGCCATACAACGTCACCGAGGAGCGAGCCGGAACCACGATGGTGCGCGGCGCCTCCAGAGGGTGCATCTCCAGCCCTCGGGCGTCATACCAGAAAAAACGATAATGCACGGTGACCGGCTGTTGGCGCTCGTTATACAGCGTAGAGGAGGCGGTGGCCTGGATCTCCGTCGCCACGACGACAGGCTCGCTGGCGCTGATCCCGGCGGCCAGCACGCTCGACTCCATCACCAGCGCCTGCTGGTCAGAAACCGGGATCTCCGGATGTGAACTACATCCGGCCAGCAGCCCCGCCGCCAGACACGCGCCCAAAAGGGTCCTGAGCATGACGTTAGCCTTTGTGCGCCAGCATCGGACCCAGCGGACGACCGCCCAGCAGATGCATATGGATATGGTAAACTTCCTGGCCGCCGTGACGGTTGCAGTTGACGATCAACCGGTAGCCATCGTCGGCGAGGCCTTCATCGCGGGCAATCTTCGCCGCGACGGTCATCATCCGGCCCAGGGCCAGTTCATGTTCAGTGGTAACGTCATTTACGGTAGGAATCAGAACGTTCGGGACAATCAGAATGTGGGTGGGCGCCTGCGGGGAGATGTCGCGAAAAGCGGTCACAAGCTCATCCTGATAAACCATATCCGACGGGATCTCCCGGCGAATGATTTTGCTGAAAATCGTTTCTTCTGCCATGACTGATTCCTTATTAGTTTTATCCCGTACGCTGGCCTGCTTCTGCAGATAAACGCGGACGCACAGGTTACGGTAAGAGTATGAGCGACATCCTCCCTCTCTTTCAACCTGAAAGCTCTTTTTCTTATTCAACTATAGACTTAGCTGCTGAGGGAATAAGCATTTGGCGGACAGTTTGCGGGGTTATCGCCTCTGGAAGGCCGATCTGGTGACGTAAAAAAGGCAGCCAGTTGGCTGCCTTAGTCTCCCCGATACTACGTCTTAACTGTTACGGATGTACTCATCCATTTCAGTTTTCAGGTTATCGGACTTGGTACCGAAGATGGCCTGTACGCCAGAACCTGCCACTACCACGCCAGCGGCGCCCAGTTTTTTCAGGCCAGCCTGGTCAACTTTCGCTACATCCGCCACGCTAACACGCAGACGAGTAATACATGCGTCGAGGTTGGTGATGTTCTCTTTACCGCCGAAAGCGGCGACCAGAGCCGGAGCCATCTCGCTGGTTGCGCCAGCTTTGCTCTCTTCGGTGGTATCTTCACGACCCGGGGTTTTCAGATCCAGGGCTTTAATCAGCACGCGGAAAATGACGTAGTACACGATCGCATAGCAGATACCGACGATCGGGAACAGCCACAGCTTGCTGCTGTTACCGGACAGCACGATAAAGTCGATCAGGCCGTGAGAGAACGAGGTACCGTCACGCATACCCAGCAGGATACAGATCGGGAACGCCAGACCCGCCAGGATGGCATGGATAACGTACAGGATCGGCGCCACGAACATGAACGAGAACTCGATCGGCTCGGTGATACCGGTCAGGAACGAGGTCAGCGCGGCGGAGATCATGATACCGCCCACTTTGGCGCGGTTTTCCGGTTTAGCAGAGTGCCAAATCGCGATAGCCGCTGCCGGCAGACCGTACATTTTGAACAGGAAGCCGCCAGACAGTTTGCCCGCAGTCGGGTCGCCTGCCATGTAGCGCGGGATATCGCCGTGGAATACCTGACCCGCCGCGTTGGTGTATTCGCCGATCTGCATCTGGAAAGGAACGTTCCAGATGTGGTGCAGACCAAACGGCACCAGGCAACGCTCGATGAAACCGTAGATACCAAACGCCACCACCGGGTTCTGATAAGCAGCCCACTGGGAGAAGGTCTGGATCGCGGAACCGATCGGCGGCCAAATGAAGGAGAGGATCACGCCGGTGAAGATAGCGGCCAGACCAGAGATAATCGGTACAAAGCGCTTGCCCGCAAAGAAGCCGAGATATTCTGGCAGCTTGATGCGATAGAAGCGGTTGAACATGTACGCGGCGATAGCACCGGAGATAATACCGCCAAGCACGCCGGTATCAGCCAGGTGTTTTGCCGCAATCTCGTCAGCAGGTAAATGCAGCACCAGCGGCGCAACCACCGCCATGGTTTTCACCATGATGCCGTAAGCTACGACTGCAGCCAGTGCGGATACACCGTCGTTATTGGTGAAGCCGAGGGCCACACCGATAGCGAAGATCAGCGGCATGTTGGCGAAAACAGAACCGCCTGCTTCTGCCATAACGTGGGAGACCACGGCTGGCAGCCAGCTGAAGTTTGCGGAACCGACGCCCAGCAGGATACCTGCGATAGGCAGTACGGATACCGGCAGCATCAGCGATTTACCGACCTTCTGCAGGTTAGCAAATGCATTCTTAAACATAATTGAGAGTGCTCCTGAGTATTTGGTACTTTTTTACGTTTTCACGCATTGGCCCGGGGGGAGAACCGCGCCGTGGACAGGACATCTAAGCGCCCTTTATTTATTACACAGAGTAAAATAATTAACGGGATGATTGTTTGACGGCTATCACGTTTCAATCAGCCTTCCGGTAAAAATTTACATCAGCTTACATAAGTTGTATCCAGATGTTGCCAAAAAACCTTCACCGCCACTTTTGTGGCGGTGAACTTTACTCGCTTTGGCTATTAATTACGAGCCTTAAAATAATAAGCAGATCAAGCAGGTTGCAAGCGGGCGGGGTCAATGTGGAACAGCGTGGCAAAATTGTCGGTGGTCTGCTGAGCCAGTTGCTCCAGCGACACACCCTTCAGTACCGCCATGTATTCAGCAACGTCACGAACCATCGCCGGCTGGTTCTCTTTGCCGCGATGGGGTACCGGCGCCAGGTACGGCGAATCGGTCTCCACCAGCAGACGATCCAGCGGAACATAGCGCGCCGCATCGCGCAGTTGCTCGGCGTTACGGAAAGTGACGATACCGGAAAACGAGATATAGAACCCCATGTCGAGCAGCTTACCCGCCGTCTCCCTGTCCTCAGTGAAACAGTGTAGTACGCCTCCGCAATCCGTCACCTTTTCTTCACGTAAAATGGCCAGGGTATCGGCGCGAGCGTCACGGGTATGCACGATCACTGGCTTATTCAGCTCCCGGCCGATGCGGATATGGTCACGGAATGAGGTTTGCTGCTGGGCTTTGGTCTCCGGGGTATAAAAATAGTCCAGCCCGGTCTCTCCCATCGCGACGACGCCCTCTTCCGCCGCCAGCGTGCGCAGCGTCTCCACCTCGTAGGGCTCGTCCTGGTTTAACGGGTGCACGCCACAGGAGAAAACGACATTGTCACGCCTCCCTACCAGCTCGCGCATACTGCGGTAGCCAGTCAGCGTCGTGGCGACCGCCAGGCAAAATTTCACATCGCGCGCGGCCGCTTTTGCCAGCACGTCATCGACGTTTTTGTGCAGAGTTTGATAATCCAGACCATCAAGATGGCAATGGGAGTCGACTAAAAACATAATGTCTCACTCAGAGGTGGGAGACGGGTAAAACCGTCCCGGGTTGCAGGTAATGTTCCCAGCGCAGCAGGCGCTCGGTGAGCAGCAGTTCGCGGTTGACGCCGACGACGTTCAGCAATTGCTCGCGGCAGGTACAGACGTCATGGGCAATCGCCTGCAGCCGGGAGGCGGGCAGACTATGCGCCAGCTGCTCCAGCAGCGGCCAGACATCCGGATTACTCACCAGGGCAATTCCCTGCTGTCGTTTTTGCGCATCGACCAGCAGCGATGCCAGCCAGTGCAGGCGAACCGCCGCCTGTTCATGATTGAGTATCGGCAGCAGCGCCAGCCAGTCACCGCTCGCCAGCGTGGTCGCCAGCGCCTGACACAGCTGCTGTCGCGCCGTCCACTGCGGCTCCTTAAGCAGCTCAAGCGCGGCGGCCGGCGCGCTGGCGCACAGACGTAACGCGGTCAGCAGCGCCTCCTGCGGCAGGTTCACCTCACGCTCCAGCCAGGCCAGGGCATAAGATTCCGTCGGCGGCGACAGGTGGTGCAGGCGGCAGCGACTGCGCAGAGTAGTCAGCAGACGCGCCGGCTCCTCGCAGGCGAGGAAGAACCAGGTATTTTCCGGCGGCTCCTCCAGCGTTTTCAGCAACGCGTTGGCGGCGGCATCGGTCAGCAAGGCGGCATCGCTAATCCATACCACCTTCGCCCCACCGAGGCGCGCGCGCTCATAGAGCTTGTCGTTGACATCGCGCACCGCGTCAATACCCAGCGCGCTCTTGCCTTTCTCGGGGCTCAGCGGGTAGTAATCGGGGTGCGTACCGGCCTGCATCAGCTGGCAGCTGTGGCAGTGACCGCAGCTTTTATGCCCTTCGGGCTGGCGGCACATCAGGAAGCGGCACAGCGCATACATCAACGCCTCGCCGCCCATCCCGCTCCGGGATTGTAACAGTAAGGCGTGGTGGCCTCGTCCGGCCTGATAGCTACCGACCAGTTGCTCGAACGAGGGGCGCAGCCACGGATACCATTTCATGCCGGTTGCTCCGCCATCCACTGGACGATCGTGGCGCGAATATCGCGCGCGACGGCATCCAGCGGCTGCGTCGCGTCCACCGTGCGGATAGAAGGATCCGCCGCGGCCAGCTCAAGGTAGCGCGCGCGGGTACGATTGAAGAAGTTCATGGACTCCTGCTCAATGCGATCCAGTTCGCCGCGGGCGCGGGCGCGCCGCAGGCCCACTTCCGGCGTGACGTCGAGGTACAGCGTCAAATTAGGTCGAAAATCGCCGAGAACGGCGTCACGCAGCGTCGCCAGCATCGTGCGGTCAATCCCCCTGCCGCCGCCCTGATAGGCCTGAGTGGAGAGATCGTGACGATCGCCGATCACCCACTGGCCGCGAGCCAGAGCAGGCTTAATCACGGTCTCCACCAGCTGGACGCGCGCCGCGTAAAACATCAGCACTTCCGCTTTATCGTTAATCACTTCATCGCCCGTGGACTGGATATCCAGCACCAGGCTACGCAGTTTTTCGGCAAGGATTGTGCCCCCCGGCTCACGGGTAAACACCATATCGTGAATACCTGCCGACTGCAGCGTCTCCACCACCAGTTGACGTGCGGTGGTCTTCCCGGCGCCCTCCAGCCCCTCGATGACGATATAGTTACTGCGCATTTTTTTCCTTAAGTACTTTCAGATAGTCCTGCACCGCGCGGTTATGGCTGACCAGGTTTGTGGTAAACGTATGGCCCCCTTTCCCGTCGGCGACAAAATAGAGGTATGGCGTTTTCGCCGGATGGGCGGCCGCCTTCAGCGACGCTTCGCCCGGCACCGCAATAGGGCCTGGCGGCAGGCCGCTGATGGTATAGGTATTGTACGCGGTCGGCGTCTCCAGATCCTTACGCGTTAACTTACCATTATACCCTTCTCCCATCCCGTAGATCACCGTTGGATCAGTCTGTAAACGCATGCCGATGCGCAGGCGGTTGATAAACACCGACGCGACGCGATCGCGCTCTTCCGCCACCGCGGTCTCTTTCTCAATAATCGAGGCCATGGTCAACAGCTGATTCTGATCGTCATAGGGCAGATTATCCATCCGTCCTTCCCAGACCTTCGCCACTTCGGTGACCATTTTCTGATGCGCGCGCTTGAGGATGGCGATGTCGCTGGTATTGGCGGTGTACATCCAGGTATCCGGCCAGAACCAACCTTCCACCCAGTCGGCGTGGTCAAGACCTAACGCCTTAGCCACCGTCGCGTAGCTATCGTCTTCAAGCGTGTGCTTCACGTAGGGGGCATCGCGCAGCTGACGAAGGTAGTCGCTGACGCGCATGCCTTCGACAAAGCGCAGCGGAAACTGCGCCTCTTTGCCGCTGGCCAGCAGCTGCAGCATTTCGCGTACCGTCATTTGCGGCGTGAAGCGATAGGTCCCGGCCTTGAAGTGAGACAGCTCAGGCTCCATCCGCAGCAGCCACTGGAACACGCGCGGACGATTGATCACCTTCTCGCGATAGAGATCCTGCCCCAGCGCCAGCCGGCCGGTGCCGGCTTCGAGGGTAAAGATGGTCTCTTCTTTAATCAGCAGCTTGCTGTCCGCCAGCTGGCGTACCTTCCACATTCCTGCCGCCGCGGCGATGCCCAACAGCACGACCAGCAACAGGATAAAACGTAACATTTTCTTCATACTAACCAGACAGCTCACACAAAGGGGCTAAAAAATGGTAAAGCTCGCGAGAGGACCAGACGGTCTCCTCCCAGCGACGAACCGGCACCAGCGGCATAAGCGCATTGCAGATCAGCACTTCATCGGCCTCCCGCAACGTCTCGGGACGCGCTGTCACTTCGACAACGCGAAACGTCGATGGTGCCAGCTGCGCGATACAACGCTGCCGCATTATGCCGTTGACCCCGGCATAATCGAGTCGCGGAGTAAAGACATCCCGTCCCTGACGCCAGAATAAATTCGCGGCACAGCATTCCGTAAGCCACCCGTCACTGTCAAGGACCAGCGCCTCATCGGCGTCCGTCTGTTCAAGATGAGAGCGGATCAGCACCTGCTCCAGACGGTTAAGATGCTTCAGACCGGCCAGCCAGGGGTTGCGCCCCAGGGTCACCGGGCTCCGGGTCAGGGTAATGCCCTCCTCCCGCCAGCGCGCGTAGTGCGCCGGAAGCGAAGAGACGCTCAGAATGCGGGTGGGCGACGCGCAGCCCGCCGTGCTGTATCCCCTCCCCCCGACGCCGCGGGTGAGGACCACCTTAAGCACACCCTGGGCGTGCGGCCGAGCCAGACGCTGCATCTCGTCGCTCAACGTCAGCCAGTCGTCAAATGGGATGCGTAACTTTTCGCAGGTCGTCTGCAAACGCTGCAGATGGGCGTCCAGTAACGCAACCTGCCCGTGCTGTATACGGGCGGTGGTAAAACAACCGTCGCCAAACTGGACGGCGCGATCGTTCGCCGCCAGCGTGTCCTGTTCAACGCCATTTATCAAGAACATAAAGGACTCCTTTTCACAGGTCGGTGAGTGTCTCAGGACACGGAGCAGAGGACAAGCGGAGAAAGCCGAATAAAAAAGGCCCGACGAACGGGCCTTTTGTTAAAGCAGTACCGGGGCAAGCCCTGTCACACTTTTTTGAAGATCAGCGAACCGTTAGTGCCGCCGAAGCCGAAGGAGTTGCACAGGGTGTACTCCATACCGGAAACCTGACGCGCTTCGTGCGGAACGAAGTCGAGGTCGCAGCCCTCATCCGGGTTGTCGAGGTTGATCGTCGGCGGAACCGCCTGATCGCGCAGCGCCAGGATAGAGTAAATCGACTCTACCGCCCCTGCCGCGCCCAGCAGATGCCCGGTCATGGATTTGGTGGAGCTCACCAGTACGCGGCTCGCCGCATCGCCGAAGACAGACTTAACCGCCTGCGCTTCCGCTTTATCGCCAGCCGGCGTCGAGGTGCCGTGGGCATTGACGTAGCCGATCTGGCCCGGTTCGATGCCCGCATCGCGAATGGCATTCACCATCGCCAGCGCGGCGCCCGCGCCATCTTCCGGCGGTGACGTCATGTGGTAAGCATCGCTGCTCATGCCGAAGCCGACGATCTCGGCGTAGATTTTCGCGCCGCGTTTTTTCGCATGCTCGTACTCTTCCAGCACCACCATGCCCGCGCCGTCGCCCAGCACGAAGCCGTCGCGATCTTTATCCCACGGACGGCTTGCCGCCTGCGGGTTGTCATTGCGCGTGGAGAGCGCCCGCGCTGCGCCAAAGCCGCCCACGCCAAGCGGGGTACTGGCTTTTTCCGCACCGCCTGCCACCATCGCATCGGCATCGCCATAGGCGATGATGCGCGCAGCCTGACCGATGTTGTGCACGCCTGAAGTACAGGCGGTCGCGATGGAGATACTTGGTCCACGCAGACCAAACATGATGGTCAGATGCCCGGCCACCATGTTAACAATTGTGGAGGGAACGAAGAATGGGCTGATCTTACGCGGTCCGCCGTTGACCAGCGAACTGTGGTTTTCTTCGATCAAGCCGAGGCCGCCAATACCGGAGCCGATCGCGGCGCCAATACGGGTAGCATTCTCTTCCGTCACTTCAAGGCCAGAATCCTGCATGGCCTGAACGCCAGCGACAATTCCATATTGAATGAAGGCATCCATCTTGCGCTGCTCTTTGCGCGAGATGATGTCATCACAGTTAAAATCCTTTACTAAGCCAGCAAATTTCGTTGCATAGGCGCTAGTATCGAAATGGTCGATCAGGCTGATGCCACTCTGACCGGCAAGGAGAGCTTTCCAGGTAGACTCTACGGTATTGCCGACAGGAGACAACATGCCCAGTCCGGTCACAACTACACGACGCTTAGACACGTTTGTCCTCCAGGGAGGGAAAATAGATTCTTGTGGGACAAAAAAAAGATAAAACTCAGGCGGTCGAATGACCGCCTGGAGATGTTCACTTACGCCTGGTGGCCGTTGATGTAATCAATGGCAGCCTGAACGGTGGTGATTTTCTCAGCTTCTTCGTCCGGAATCTCAGTATCAAACTCTTCTTCCAGAGCCATTACCAGCTCAACGGTGTCAAGAGAATCAGCGCCCAGGTCTTCAACGAAGGAAGCATTGTTGGTAACTTCTTCCTGCTTAACGCCCAGCTGCTCGCCGATAATTTTCTTAACGCGTTCTTCGATAGTGCTCATACTCTTAAATTTCCTATCAAAACTCGCTTTCGCGATGGTTTTCGTAGTGTATAAAATGTTGAAAAATTTGCAACTAAATCCCGGCAGGTCTTACCACGATTTTGCGCTATTTTGAGGCCGTTTGCCCTAAGAACGCAAATCTTTTCGCACAAAACCGCACACAGAACCGTGCGAAGTGCGCGGTTCCTGAACGTTTTGCACAAATCTCGGTCAGACCATGTACATTCCGCCGTTGACGTGCAGGGTTTCACCAGTGATGTAACTTGCTTCGTCAGAGGCTAAAAATGCCACCGCGCTGGCGATTTCATTTGGGGTGCCAAGGCGCCCCGCAGGAACTGCCGCCAGCGTACCCGCACGCTGCTCATCGGTCAGCGCACGCGTCATGTCCGTTTCAATAAAGCCCGGAGCAACAACGTTTACAGTAATACCGCGTGACGCAACTTCACGCGCCAGTGATTTACTGAAGCCGATCAGACCCGCTTTCGCCGCAGCGTAGTTGGCCTGACCCGCATTTCCCATGGTACCAACCACAGAACCGATAGTGATAATACGTCCATGACGCTTTTTCATCATAGCGCGCATTACCGCTTTTGACAGACGGAAAACCGATGACAGGTTGGTTTCGATAATATCGTTCCACTCGTCATCTTTCATGCGCATTAACAGGTTGTCGCGAGTGATCCCGGCATTATTCACCAGGATATCCACTTCGCCAAACTCTGCGCGCACATTTTCCAGAACAGATTCAATAGATGCCGGGTCGGTCACATTCAACATCAGACCTTTACCGTTGGCGCCTAAATAGTCGCTGATCGCCTGCGCGCCGCTTTCGCTGGTCGCAGTACCGATAACTTTCGCGCCGCGGGCGACGAGCGTTTCAGCGATGGCGCGGCCAATACCGCGGCTTGCACCGGTAACCAGCGCGATTTTTCCTTCAAAACTCATGGTTTTCCTCTTTTATTGCTCAAGCGCCGCAGACATCGCCGCCGGCTCGTTAAGCGCGGAAGCGGTCAGGGTGTCAACAATACGTTTGGTCAGGCCGGTGAGGACTTTACCCGGGCCAACCTCATACAGATGCGTGACGCCCTGAGCAGCCATAAACTCAACGGTTTTGGTCCACTGAACCGGGCTATACAGCTGGCGTACCAGCGCGTCGCGAATGGCGTCCGGCGCGGTTTCGCACTTCACGTCGACGTTATTTACCACCGGAATCGTCGGCGCGTTGAAGGTGATGTTCTGCAGCTCAAGCGCCAGTTTTTCCGCAGCGGGCTTCATCAGCGCACAGTGGGAGGGCACGCTCACCGGCAGCGGCAGCGCGCGTTTAGCGCCCGCGGCTTTACAGGCGGCGCCTGCGCGTTCGACGGCCTCTTTGTGACCGGCGATAACCACCTGTCCCGGGGAATTGTAGTTCACCGGAGAGACGACCTGCCCTTCGGCCGACTCTTCACAGGCTTTGGCGATAGCCGCGTCGTCCAGACCGATAATCGCTGACATGGCGCCGGTACCTTCCGGTACGGCTTCCTGCATAAATTTGCCGCGCAGTTCAACCAGGCGAACGGCGTCAGCGAAAGCGATAACGCCCGCGCAAACCAGCGCGGAGTATTCGCCAAGGCTGTGGCCTGCCAACAGCGCCGGCGCTTTGCCGCCCTGCTGCTGCCAGACGCGGTACAGCGCCACGGAGGCGGTCAGCAGCGCCGGCTGGGTCTGCCAGGTCTTATTCAGTTCTTCTGCCGGGCCCTGTTGCGTCAGCGCCCACAGATCGTAACCCAACGCTGCGGAAGCTTCACCGAAGGTCTCTTCAATGACCGGCCAGGTCGCCGCCATATCGGCCAGCATGCCTACGGCCTGAGAGCCCTGTCCCGGGAACACAAAAGCAAATTGCGTCATGTTTAAATCCTTATACTAAAAACGAACCAGCGCGGAACCCCAGGTGAAACCGCCACCAAAGGCTTCCAGCAAAATCAGCTGCCCACGTTGAATGCGGCCATCGCGGACGGCCTCATCCAGCGCGCAAGGGACTGACGCCGCGGAGGTGTTGCCATGGCGGTCGAGGGTCACTACGACGTTATCCATCGACATGCCCAGTTTCTTCGCCGTCGCGCTGATGATCCGCAGGTTTGCCTGATGCGGCACCAGCCAGTCCAGCGCTGAACGTTCAAGATTATTCGCGGCCAGCGTCTCATCAACGATATGCGCTAACTCGGTGACCGCCACTTTGAAGACTTCATTACCGGCCATCGTCAGATAGATCGGATTTTCCGGATCGACGCGATCGGCGTTCGGCAGGGTCAGCAGTTCGCCATAGCTACCGTCAGCATGCAGATGCGTCGAGATAATGCCAGGCTCTTCGGAGGCGCCCAGCACCACCGCGCCGGCGCCATCGCCGAAAATAATAATCGTCCCGCGATCGGCCGGATCGCAGGTGCGCGCCAGCACATCAGCGCCAACGACCAGCGCATAATCCACCGCGCCGTTTTTCACATACTGATCGGCGACGCTCAGCGCATAGGTGAAACCGGCGCAGGCGGCCGCGACGTCAAACGCCGGGCAGCCTTTGACGCCCAGCATAGACTGAATCTGGCAAGCCGAACTCGGAAACGCGTGCGTGCCGGAGGTGGTCGCAACGATGATCAGACCAATTTGCTCCGCGGACACGCCCGCCATCGCCAGCGCCTGCTTTGCGGCTTCAAAGCCCATCGTAGCAACTGTTTCATGCGCTGCGGCAATACGACGCTCACGGATACCTGTGCGGGTGACAATCCACTCGTCAGAGGTCTCTACCATTTTTTCCAGGTCGGCGTTTGTACGCACTTGCTCGGGCAGATAGCTGCCGGTACCAATAATCTTCGTATACATGTACGCTCAGTCACTCTTGGGTAATATACCCGCCTCGTTCAACCGCCGCGGCGTCAGTGGTGTCCATTCGTCCCGCTTTGCTGTCGGGCGTTCACGTCACTGTCGCTTTCCGGCAGCTCGAAACCAGCTGGGTATAAAGATTCCAGGCGCGCGGCGATCCGTTGAGGAATTTGCCGCTGCACCGCCTGCACTGCCTGCTCTATCGCGACGCTAAAGGCGCGCTGATTGGCAGCACCATGACTCTTGATCACGGAACCGCGCAATCCTAACAGACAGGCGCCATTATACTGGTCGGGGTTGAGGTGACTGAATCGCCTCGCCAGGCTTTTTTGTAACCAACGTTTTAGTAACAGCAGCCACCACGACCGTTTTTTGCCCTCTCCCTGAGATTTCAGCAGTGAAAGGAACATTCTGACAACACCTTCCATGGTTTTTAATGTGACGTTGCCCGTGAATCCGTCACAAACCAGCACATCGGTTTTTCCGGTCAACAGTTCATTGGCTTCAAGATAGCCGATGTAGTTGAGGGAAGGCAGCGTTTTGAGCACTGCGGCAGCATCGCGGATGCTGCTGAGGCCTTTCATCTCTTCTTCGCCGATGTTCAGCAAGGCGACGCGTGGATTGGCAATGCCGACCACCTCTTCCGCCAGTACCGCGCCCATCACCGCGAACTGCACCAGCATCGTGCTGTCGCAGTCGACGTTGGCGCCGAGATCCAGCACCACGGTTTTGCCCTTCTGCTGGTGCGGCAGAACCGTCACCAGCGCCGGCCGCTCAATACCTTCAATCGGTTTGAGCAGCAGTTTCGCCAGGCCCATCAGCGCGCCGGTGTTGCCGGCGCTAACGCAGGCTTCCGCCCGCCCTTCTTTCACAAGCTCCAGCGCCACGCGCATTGAGCTTCCGCGACTGCTGCGGATAGCCTGTGCGGGTCGCGCATCACTGGCAATAACTGACTGCGCAGGAATAATCTGCAGACGCGAACGTTGTTCGAAGTCAGCTTTGGCGAGTAATGGCGTGATGGCGTCGGGATCGCCGACTAAAAGAAGTGTGAGTTGCGAATTAGAGTTCAGTGCCTGCAGTGCTGCAGGCACTGTCACGGATGGGCCGAAATCGCCCCCCATGACATCTAACGCCAGGGTTAGACGTGTCAAGGTATCGTCGCTGCCCGGTTCGGTGATTCCCCAGTTGCCCGGGGAGTCCTCACTAAGCTTCATCACGCTGGCACCCGCGAATTTTCACGCTGCAGACGCAACAATCCGGGCATTGACGCTTCTGGTTACCGGGTTAACCGAGTGTCCAGGTACGCACACGCCCGCCATGGCCTGCAACGGGAAATCCTGCGAGTATCGCGTGATTACTTAGCGATAACCTTGCGACCGCGGTAGAAACCGTCGGCAGTGATGTGGTGACGCAGGTGTTTCTCACCAGAAGTTTTGTCTACAGACAGGCTGGTGACTGCGGTCAGCGCGTCATGGGAACGACGCATGCCACGTTTGGAACGGGTTGGTTTATTCTGTTGTACGGCCATGGACCTTACTCCTCAATTACTTACGCTTTAAGCTGGCTAATACGGCAAATGGGTTTGGTTTTTGTGCCTCTTCAGGCAGTTCGCCAAAGACCATGTCCGCGTCGGACACTTCACAGTGTTCAGAATCATGCACCGGAACTACGGGCAGGGAGAGGATAATTTCATCCTCGACCATTGCCTGCAGGTCGATTTCACCGAATTCGTTAACCTCAATCGGCTCATACGCTTCCGGTAGTGCTTCGGCCTGTTCGTCATTTCTGACGGGGCTAAAACAATACGTGGTGTGGACGTGATGGGAGAACGGTTTCCCGCAACGCTGGCATTCGAGGGTTACCGTTACCTTCGCATCGCCTGTAATGACGGCAAGACGCTGGTTATCGATAGCGAACGACATGCTGCATTCCACATCGCTGTCCACGCTGACTACAGAATCGGCTACACGTTCAACCTGATCGCGGGCATAGATGCCTTCGTAATCAAGGCGTTTTTGAGCCGTGCGTACCGGATCAAGAGTCAGGGGTAATTTTACCTTTTGCATAGGGCGCGCATATTAACTTTGTAATGTCATAGAGTCAAAGAAAAAGGCAGCCTCAGGTTGCCTTTTGCCATTTATTCGCACACATTGCGGCGCATAGTTTAAGATGATGCTCTGCGAAGCGCTATATGTGGATGAAAAAATATGTCTGAACTTATCCTGGCGTCAACCTCTCCCTGGCGGCGCATGCTGCTGGAAAAACTGGGATTACCGTTTGAATGCGCGGCGCCTGACGTCGACGAAACGCCCCGTCCTGAAGAATCCGCGCGTCAGCTTGTCACCCGGCTGGCGCAGGCCAAAGCGCAGAGCCTGGCCTCGCGCTACCCCAATCACCTTATTATAGGCTCCGATCAGGTTTGCGTACTGGACGGTGAGATCACCGGTAAACCGCACACCGAGGAAAATGCTCGCAGGCAGTTGAGAAAGGCCAGCGGGTCAATCGTCACCTTTTATACCGGCCTGGCGCTGTATAACTCCGCCAGCGGTCATCTGCAAACCGAATGCGAGCCCTTTGACGTCCACTTCCGCCATCTCAGCGATAAAGAGATCGAAGGCTATGTGCGCAAAGAGAACCCGCTGCAGTGCGCCGGGAGTTTCAAGAGCGAGGGGTTAGGCATTACGCTGTTCGAACGGCTGGAAGGCCGCGACCCGAATACGCTGGTCGGGTTACCCTTAATCGCGCTGTGTCAGATGCTGCGCCGCGAAAACGACAACCCGCTGTTAGGCTAAGGCAAAAAAAAACGGCGGAACTGATTCCGCCGTTGCGCTTATTTGCTCTTCCGTAGCACCTGTAAACAGTGCTTCAGCTGGTTATCCAGCGGCGCCTCAACGCGCATCACCTCCCCGCTCCCCGGGTGGGTAAACTTCAGCGCAGCAGCGTGGAGGAACAGGCGGTTTAAGCCGGTACCTGAGAGTTGCTTATCAAATTCGCGGTCGCCATAGCGGTCGTCAAAGGCGATAGGATGGCCGGCATACTGGGTATGAACGCGAATCTGATGGGTGCGCCCGGTGACCGGACTGCAGCGCACCAGCGTGGCGAATTCATAACGCTCTTCCACTTTAAAGCGCGTCTCTGACGGCTTGCCTTCCTGACTCACGCGGACAATTCGCTCCCCGCTCTGCAGAATGTTCTTCAATAGCGGGGCCTGCACTACTTTGGTATGCGACTGCCACTGGCCGCGCACCAGCGCCAGATAGTCTTTCTGCATGCCTTTATCGCGCAGCTGCTCGTGCAGCGAACGCAGCGCCGAGCGCTTTTTCGCCACCAGCAGCACGCCTGAAGTATCGCGGTCGAGTCGATGCACCAGCTCAAGGAAGCGCGCCTCCGGGCGCAGGGCGCGCAACCCTTCAATCACCCCGAAGCTCAGGCCGCTGCCGCCATGTACCGCAGTGCCGGAAGGCTTATTGAGGACCAGAATATGATCGTCTTCATAGAGGATCACCTCAGAGAGCGCCGCGACTTTCTGTAGATGCGGCGATACCGCCTCTTCTTCACGCTCCGCCACGCGCACCGGCGGGATACGGACTTCATCGCCCGCTTCCAGCTTATACTCCGGCTTCACGCGTTTTTTATTCACCCGCACCTCGCCTTTACGCAGGATGCGATAAATCATGCTCTTCGGTACGCCTTTCAATTGCGTACGCAAAAAGTTGTCGATACGTTGCCCCGCTTCATCAGCAGCAATGGCAACCATTTTTACGGTTGGGGTCTCAGTTTTCATGGTGCGCGATTCTAAATAGCCGGACGCATTAGCGCCACTCATTTTTATATGCTTATATTTATCATTATCCTGTTTTCACGGTTTGCCTGACCGCCATATTGTTTGTTATTAGAACAATCTGTATGGGCAGGTGATAAAACTGTGAGTAACCGGGTGATAAAAGGTGAAAGTCAACTTGCTATAACAAGGTTAGCAATGGAATAATGAGACCGTTTTCCGTATTGCATCTTGTTAGAACAAGACATTAGCGGAATGACCAATTTTGTCTGACCGATCGCCCACGCAGCAATGGCGTAAGACGTTGTGATCTTTCAGACAGTTAGCGGGCTGCGGGTTGCAGTCCTTACCGGTACAGGCTCTATGGATTTCAAGTCGCAGGAAGGCGTCAACTCCGGGACTCCCGGGAGCTCATCTGGATCAGCCGATCGAGGTGAGCAGGTTAAGCCATCATGCCTGCAACGCGAAAGACGACGAGTATAAATGGAATATTCTCTGGTGATACATCCCAGGCTGTTCCCCTGAATAATTGCGCTGTGTTTCCGTTTGAAACACAGGCGACCGACACTCTGCGCCTCTTAAGCGCGCGACAACCGTGAGGTTGGCGACGTGAACCAGACACGAGGCCATCGGTTTTCCCCCGGAAAGGCATTACTCTGCCCGCAGCTTAGTCGTCAATGTAAGAATAATGAGTAAGTTACGATGAAAAGAATGTTAATCAACGCAACTCAGCAGGAAGAGTTGCGCGTCGCCCTTGTTGATGGGCAGCGCCTGTACGACCTGGATATCGAAAGCCCCGGGCACGAACAGAAAAAAGCGAACATCTACAAAGGCAAAATCACCCGCATTGAACCCAGCCTTGAAGCCGCGTTTGTTGATTACGGCGCCGAGCGTCATGGTTTCCTCCCCCTCAAAGAAATCGCCCGCGAATACTTCCCCGCCAACTACAATGCGCATGGTCGTCCTAATATCAAAGACGTACTGTGTGAAGGTCAGGAAGTTATCGTGCAGATTGATAAAGAAGAACGCGGCAACAAAGGCGCTGCGCTCACCACCTTTATCAGCCTGGCGGGCAGCTATCTGGTACTGATGCCGAACAACCCGCGCGCGGGGGGAATTTCCCGCCGTATCGAGGGCGACGACCGTACCGAACTGAAAGAAGCGCTGGCGAGCCTGGAGCTTCCGGACGGCATGGGCCTTATCGTTCGCACCGCTGGCGTCGGCAAATCCGCCGAAGCCCTGCAGTGGGACCTGAGCTTCCGTCTGAAACACTGGGAAGCGATTCAGAAAGCCGCGGAAAGCCGTCCGGCGCCGTTCCTGATCCACCAGGAAAGCAACGTCATTGTCCGCGCCTTCCGTGACTACCTGCGCCAGGATATCGGCGAAATCCTGATCGATAACCCGAAAGTGCTTGAGCTGGCGCGCCAGCATATCGCCGCGCTGGGTCGTCCGGATTTCAGCAGCAAAATCAAACTGTACACCGGTGAAATCCCGCTGTTCAGCCACTACCAGATCGAATCCCAGATTGAGTCCGCCTTCCAGCGTGAAGTCCGTCTGCCGTCCGGTGGCTCTATCGTCATCGACAGCACTGAAGCGCTGACCGCTATCGATATCAACTCCGCCCGCGCTACCCGCGGCGGCGATATCGAAGAGACGGCATTCAACACCAACCTCGAAGCGGCTGACGAGATTGCCCGCCAGCTGCGTCTGCGCGACCTCGGCGGCCTGATCGTTATCGACTTTATCGATATGACTCCGGTTCGCCACCAGCGCGCCGTGGAGAACCGTCTGCGCGAAGCCGTCCGTCAGGACCGGGCGCGCATTCAGATCAGCCATATCTCGCGCTTCGGCCTGCTGGAGATGTCCCGCCAGCGCCTGAGTCCGTCGCTGGGCGAATCCAGCCACCACGTCTGCCCGCGCTGCTCCGGCACCGGCACCGTGCGTGATAACGAATCGCTGTCGCTCTCTATTCTGCGTCTGATTGAAGAAGAAGCGCTGAAAGAGAACACCAAAGAAGTTCATGCCATCGTTCCGGTACCGATCGCCTCCTATCTGCTGAACGAAAAACGTGCCGCGGTGAGCGCTATTGAATCCCGTCAGGGCGATGTGCGCGTGATCATCGTGCCAAACGACGAAATGCAGACGCCGCACTACTCCGTCCTGCGCGTGCGCAAAGGTGAAGAGACCTCAACGCTGAGCTACCTGCTGCCGAAGCTGCATGAAGAAGAGATGGCGCTGCCGGGCGACGATGAGCCGGCAGAACGGAAACGTCCGGAACAACCGGCCCTCGCCGCTTTTGTCATGCCTGACGCGCCGCCGGCCCCGATGCTCGAAGAGCCAGCCGCCGCGCCTGTCGCCGCAGCGACCCCGGTCGCGGCCGCCGCACCGGCGCAGCCTGGCCTGCTCTCGCGCTTCTTCAGCGCGCTGAAGAATATCTTCTCTGGCGCCGAAGAGGCCAAACCGGCTGAAGTTCAGGTCGAGAAGAAAGCGGAAGAAAAACCAGAGCGTCAGCAGGAGCGCCGTAAACCGCGCGCCAACAACCGCCGCGATCGCAACGACCGTCGTGACAATCGCGACAATCGTGATAATCGCGACAACCGTGATAACCGCGACGCGCGTGCCGAGAATAACGAAGGCCGTGAACCGCGCGAATCGCGTGAAGAGAACCGTCGCAACCGTCGCGAGAAGCCGTCGCAGAACGTGGAAGCCCGTGATGTTCGCCAGACCTCAGGTGACGACGCGGAAAAAGCGAAATCTCGTGACGAGCAGCAGCCGCGCCGCGAACGCACCCGCCGCCGCAATGACGACAAACGTCAGGCGCAGCAGGAAGCCAAAGCGCAGACACGCGAAGAGCCGGTAGTGCAGGAGACGGAGCAGGAAGAGCGTGTGCAGACCCTGCCGCGTCGTAAACCGCGCCAGCTGGCACAGAAAGTACGCGTCGAGTCCGCTGTCGTTGAGCAGGTTGCCGAGATCGTGCCAGAAGCCGTAGTGGCGGAAGTTATCGCTCCGCGCAGCGAGCCGGTGAAAACCGAGCTGCCAGCAGTCGTGGAGAGCGTGGCGGACCAGGACGAAAATGGCGAATCCCGTGAAGCGAACGGTATGCCGCGTCGCTCACGTCGTTCCCCGCGTCACCTGCGCGTCAGCGGTCAGCGTCGTCGTCGCTATCGTGACGAACGCTATCCGACCCAGTCGCCAATGCCGCTGACCGTGGCCTGCGCATCGCCGGAGATGGCTTCCGGTAAAGTCTGGATCCGCTACCCGGTAGTTC
This sequence comes from Klebsiella sp. TF21-TM, assembly GCF_019753495.1. Taxonomy (NCBI): domain Bacteria; kingdom Pseudomonadati; phylum Pseudomonadota; class Gammaproteobacteria; order Enterobacterales; family Enterobacteriaceae; genus Klebsiella; species Klebsiella sp. TF21-TM. The sequence continues at coordinate 47,243 of NZ_JAIJYL010000021.1, forward strand.
GTCCGCAGGACCAGCAGCCGGAAGAGGTTCAGGTTCAGGACGACAACGTCGTGGAAACTGTCGCGGCCGTCGCGGCCCCGGTTGCCGTCGTTGAAACCGTTACCGCTGCGCCGGTCACCGTCGAGCCGGCAACCATGGAGCCGGTTACCGCTGAGCCTGTGGTCGTCGAGCCGGTCGCGGCCGCCGAGCCGGTGGTCGTTGATGCTGCGGAAGTTGTCGCGCCAGCAGCCGTCGAGCCTGCGCCGCAGGAGCTGGTCACCGAAGCGCCGGCTGTCGAAGCGCCTCAGGCTATCGCGCCAGTGACGATCGACGCCGAGCCGGTGGTGGTAGAACCTGAAGTGGTGGAAACGGCGCCTGTCGTTGAAGCGCCAGTGGAAACCATCGCCCCGGCGGCGGAAACCGCGGTTGAAGCATCGGTTGTCGAAGCAGCGCCTGTCGAGCCGGTCAAGGCCGAGCCACCGGTGAGCAAGCCGGTAGTGGTGGCGAGTCATCGCCATGCCACCGCGCCAATGACCCGTGCGCCAGCGCCGGACTATGTCCCGGAAGCACCGCGCCACAGCACCTGGGTGCGGCCGCCATTCGCCTTTGAAGGTAAAGGCGCCGCCGGCGGTCATAGCGCGACCCATAAAGCCACCGCTGAACCGACCCGCCCACAGCCCGTCGAGTAAGCGTGCTAAATAAAAAAAACCGGCCTCCTGGCCGTTTTTTTTTATGCGCTTTGCGGAGGCTGCATGCCGGCGAGGTCCGGCATGATCTCCCGCATCAGGTCGAGGAACTTACGCAGCCGCGTCGGATAATAGCGCGCCCAGGGATAGACCAGATGGACCGGCAGCGAGGCGGGACGCCACTGCGGGAACAGCTCTGTCAACCTTCCGGCGGCAAGATCCTCCGCCACCGTCCAGCTGGACACCATCGCCACCCCCAGACCCGCCAGCGCGGTATTGCGCGCGACGTACAGGCTGTCGGTGCTCAGACAGGGGGTAATCGCCGTGGAGACGATCTGCCCGCTTACCTGATGTCGGAGCCGTACCTCATGCTGATAAAAGGTGTTAATGGCGATCCACGGCAGGCCGGATAATGCCTCCAGCGAGGTTAACGGCGGGTACTTCGCCAGCAGTTCAGGAGAGGCCACCACGCAGCGCGGCACTTCCGCCAGCAGCACGGAGACCGTGGCCGGATCCACCTCCGCCCCCACGCGGATGGCGCAGTCGATATTATCGCTGAGAAAGTCGACAGTATTATCATTCAGCATCCACTCCACCGACAGCTGCGGATGACGCTGGAGAAAGGCGACCAGCGGCCCCAGCAGCTGCTGCTGGCCAAAAGCGTGCGGTGCCCTCACCCGCAGCACCCCTACCGGCCGATCGTCGGCAATACGCAGGTCATCTTCCAGCGCCAGCCAGGCATCCACCAGCTGGCGAGCGTGACGGTAGCAGCGTTCGCCATCGTCAGTGAGCTTCATCGCATGGGTGGTACGCAGGATCAGCTTGACCCCCAGCAGCCCTTCAAGGGACTGCAGGCGGCGGCTGACGGTCGCCTGAGTGGTATCCATCTGCCCCGCCGCGGCGGAGAGCGATCCGGTCTCCACAATGCGGATATAAGTGCGCATCAGCTCAATGCGGTCTATACGCTCCTGTCTTTTCATTCTTCTTTTGCCTATACGTGCTACGTATAACCGTTTTACCACCAGCCCGGCTACCGCGCCAGCCGCGTTCAGGGAAAAATAGCCCCATCGCATACACGAGGCACTGAACATGACACCGACTTCTCTTTCCGCCCGCGACGCAGGCTGGATTATCTTCATTCTCGCGCTCGGCGCTGGCTTTAGCGTCGCCTCTATCTACTACGCGCAGCCGCTGCTGCCGTTGATGGGCGCCAATCTCCACCTGACGGTAGAAGGTATGGGTCTGGTCCCTACCCTAACGCAGGCGGGTTATGCGCTCGGCATTCTGTTCCTGCTTCCGCTCGGCGACCGCCACGATCGCCGCCGGCTGATCCTGGTGAAAAGCGCGCTGCTGGCGCTCCTGCTGCTGCTGTGCAGCCTCACCGGCCAGCTCAGCTCACTGCTGGTGGTCAGTTTGCTGATCGGTATGGCGGCGACCATGGCGCAGGATATCGTCCCGGCGGCGGCGATCCTCGCCCCGGCGGGCAAGCAGGGAAAAATGGTGGGCACGGTGATGACCGGGCTGCTGCTGGGGATCCTGCTTTCCCGGACGGTCAGCGGCGTGGTGGGCGCAGTGTTCGGCTGGCGGGTGATGTATCAGGCGGCGGCGGTCAGCGTGGCGCTGATTGGCCTGGTGATGTGGCGGGTGCTGCCGCGCTTCGCCATTCACTCGACGCTGAGCTATCCGCAGCTGATGGCCTCGATGGCGCATCTGTGGCAGCGTTACCCGGCGCTACGCCGCGCTGCGCTGGCTCAGGGGGCGCTCTCTGTCGCCTTCAGCGCCTTCTGGTCGACGCTGGCGGTGATGCTCTCCGAACACTATCACATGGGCAGCGCGGTAGCGGGCGGCTTTGGTATCGCCGGGGCCGCCGGGGCGCTGGCCGCGCCGCTGGCCGGCGGACTGGCCGATAAATTTGGCGCCGGTAAAGTGACGCAAATGGGGGCGGCGCTGGTCACCGTCTCCTTCGCCCTGATGTTTATACTGCCGCTGCTGCCACTGCATGGCCAGCTGGCGCTGATTGCCCTGTCGGCGATTGGCTTCGACCTTGGCCTGCAGTCAAGCCTGGTGGCGCATCAGAACCTGGTGTATGGCCTTGAGCCACAGGCCCGCGGCCGCCTGAACGCTCTGCTGTTTACCGTGGTCTTCATTGGGATGTCGCTGGGGTCGGTGCTGGGCAGCAAGCTTTACGTACTGGCCGGCTGGAACGGGGTGGTTACCCTGGCGGTGGTCAGCGGGGCGATCGCCCTGGCGATCCGCTTGCTGGAGAATGCCCGTATCGTTGCAGCCGAACGCCGCGCATCATAAAAAAAACCCGCTTCGCCTGAGGCGAAGCGGGTTCATCAATTCCCATTCAAGCGCTTACGCTGTACGACGGGCAAACTCTTTCACGCGGAAGCCCAGCAGCAGCAGCGTGGCGAAATAAGCCACCACTCCGGCGATCACCACCACCAGCAGACGCATCAGACGGAACGGCATCGTCCCCAGCGACCACTCCGGCATGAGATGCATGACGCCCAGCAGCGCCGCGGCCATGACCAGCACCGCAGCAATCAGACGCAGCAGGAAGGCCAGCCAGCCCGGTTGGGGGGTGAAAATTTTCTGTTTACGCAACTGCCAGTAAAGCAGCGCAGCGTTCAGGCAGGCCGCCAGGCCGATGGACAGCGACAGACCCGCATGCTTCAGCGGGCCGATAAACGCCAGGTTCATCACCTGGGTCATAATCAGGGTGACAATGGCAATCTTGACCGGGGTCTTGATGTCCTGACGGGAATAGAAACCCGGCGCCAGCACCTTCACCACGATAAGCCCCATGAGCCCCACGGAATAAGCCACCAGCGCGCGCTGGGTCATCGCCGCATCAAAGGCGCTAAATTTGCCGTACTGGAACAGGGCCACGGTCAGCGGTTTAGCGAGGATCCCCAGCGCCACCGCGCTCGGCAGCGCCAGCAGGAAGCAAAGACGCAGCCCCCAGTCCATCAGCCGGCAATACTCGTCATGATTACCGCTGGCGAAGCTTTTTGACAGCGAGGGCAGCAGGATAGTGCCGAGCGCCACCCCCAGGACACCGGACGGAAACTCCATCAGGCGGTCGGCATAGTACATCCACGACACCGATCCCGACACGAGAAACGAAGCGAAGATGGTATTGATGATAAGGGAGATCTGGCTTACCGACACGCCGAGGATCGCCGGGCCCATCTGCTTCACCACCCGCATCGCGCCGGCATCTTTCAGATTGATGCGCGGCAGGACCAGCATGCCAATCTTCTTCAGGTGCGGCAGCTGGTAGGCCAGCTGCAGCACGCCGCCGACCGTGACGGCCCAGGCCAGCGCCAGCACCGGCGGATGGAAGTACGGCGCGGCAAACAGCGCAAAGCCAATCATGCTGACGTTAAGGAACGTCGGCGCAAAGGCCGGCACCGAGAAGCGGTTCCAGGTATTGAGGATCGCCCCCACCAGCGAGGCCAGGGAGATCAGCAAAATATAGGGGAAGGTAATGCGCAGCAATTGGGTGGTCAGCGCAAATTTATCGGCGGTATCAGCAAACCCGGGGGCGGTGATGGTGATCACCCACGGCGCCGCCAGCATCCCGATAACGGTGACGATCGCCAGGGCCAGGGTCAGCAATCCGGAGACATACGAGACAAACACCCGGGTGGCATCTTCGCCCTGCTTGCTTTTATATTCGGCAAGGATCGGCACAAACGCCTGCGAGAAGGCGCCTTCGGCAAAAATACGCCGCAGCAGATTAGGCAGTTTGAAGGCGACGAAAAAGGCGTCGGTCGCCATCCCGGCGCCAAAAATGCGCGCCACAATCGCATCGCGGGCAAAGCCCAGCACGCGCGAAAACATGGTCATCGAACTGACGGCCGCCAGTGATTTTAAAAGGTTCATTACGCTGTTATTCCAAACCCTGGAGTAAAACGCCCGCAAATGCGGGCGCTGGAAAGTGGCGATAGTCTACCGGGTTCAACATGAATTACTACTGTCAGTTGTTACAACGGATTATTCGCTGATGGCGTCGCGCCAGAGTTTGTCGACCACCCGCTGAGCCAGCAGCGCCTGTTCGCCTGCAGTTTCAGGAACGGTCTGATTTTGCACGCATTCGATAAAATGGCGCGCGCAGCCGACAAAGCCGCGCTGCTCCAGGGTGGTTTGCCAGCCGGCGACCGGGCGCTGGACCACGCCGTGACCGCACTCCTCCTGCCATTCGCGCATCTCGCTGACGGCATATAGCCCGCCATCCGTCACCGCCTGCACCCACTCGCGCTGGCTGCCTGCGCGGCGGTGCATGCTGGTGGTGACCTGCAGTCGGGGCGAACTGAACTGGTGTTCGGCATAGAGCATCTCGCCCTGCGGAGTGATCTGTAGCGCGCCACCGCGCAGACGCGCCTGACCGTCGGCCAGCCATAGCGCGGTATCCACCACGTGCAGATAGTCATCAAGCAGGGTAAAGCGCAGATCGTTGCCCACGCTATCGCTGCGGTGCTTATCCATCCGCAGCGAGGCCGCCTCGCCCAGCCGTCCCTTCAGCTCCCGATAGAGCGGTGCGAAGCGTCGATTGAAACCGACCATCAGCGTCAGACGCCGCCGCGCCGCCAGCTCGACCAGCATCTCCGCCTCACTCAGCTTGTCCGCCAGCGGTTTGTCCACGCAAACATGAACCCCGGCATTCAGCAAATGATTCACCACTTCATAATGTGAAGCCGTCGACGTATGGACAAAAACCGCATCGCACTGCGCCGCCAGAGCATCCAGTGATTCAGCGTAGGGGATCCGCCAGGTTTCGCAGACCCGCAGCGCCTTCTCTTTTCCCGGCGACCAGGCCGCCTGCAGCGTCCAGCTTTCCGCCGCCCCCAGCACCGGCAGCCACGCTTTCTGCGCAATGCCGCCTAAGCCAACCACTCCGATGCGCAATCTTGTCCCCACGTTTTAGTCCCCCAGATGGTGTAACAGCGAATCGAGGCGCGCTTTCAGCTCCGCCACCTCGCCTTCCAGCGCTTCAACCCTGGCTCGCAGATCGTCATCCTCTTCCAGCGGCGCGAGTGCTTCCACCGTCGTGATCAGCGTGTCCATCTCGTCGCAAAACAGATGCATATAGCGGCTTTCCCGTTTTCCCGGCTCCCGGGGCAGACGGGCGACGAAGGGACCATCTTCGCGGGTCGCCAGCCCTTCCAGCACGCTTTCCACTTCCGCCATATCGCTGAACTCATGCATCCGCTGCGCCCGGCTGCGTAATTCACCCGGCGTCTGGGCGCCGCGCAGCAGCAGCGTCGTCACCACCGCCACCTCGCCGGCGCTGAGCTTCAGATCGCCAAATTCGGAGTTGCAAAAGCGCTGCTCATACTTGGTTACCCGATTGCCGAATCCGCTGACCGTGCGCAGATAGTGGCGTTTCACCAGGGTATCCAGCAGCGTCTGGACCTCGCCTTCGCTCAGCGACATCACCGGCTCGCGGTTGGTTTTCTGATTGCAGGCGGTCACGACGGCGTTCACCGACAGCGGATACTGCTCGGGCGTGGTGACCTGCTTTTCCAGCAGACAGCCAATGACGCGCGCTTCATGCGCGGTTAACTGATATTTCATCCTCTCTCCTTAACGTCCCGCTGACCAGTCCGGCGTCGTTAGCGCCGTCAATACATGGTCACGCCACTGCCCGTCGATCAGCAGGTAATCTTTGGCGTAACCCTCTTTTTCAAACCCCAACCGCGCCAGCAGCGCGCCGCTGCGCTGATTATGCGGCATATAGTTGGCCATAATGCGATGAATATGCTGCGTACGCTGCATATAGCGAATCGCCGACGTCAGCGCTTCAAACATCAGCCCCTGCCCCTGCCACTTCTCGCCAATAGAGTAGCCGAGATAGCAGGCATGGAATGATCCACGCACCACGTTGGAAAAGTTCGCCACGCCGACGATCTCCTTTTCCTCCGGATCGAGCAGCGCGAAATAAAAAGCAGACCCCTGTTTATGAAACTCGGCGATCATCGACAGACGCGCCTGCCATCCGGAAGGATAGCAGTGGCTGTCGTCACGAACCGGCTCCCAGGGTTTTAAGAACGCCTTATTCTCGGCGTAATAATCGGCCAGACGCCAGGCGTCACGATCGTGAACCAGGCGCACCACCAGCCGGTCCGTCGTCAAACGCACCTTCGGCACGTTACTGCGATAGCCAAACATTTCCTTTTCAGTCCCCCTGACTTCATTCTTGCTGCCTTCACTATACCTGTCCTGCGCGACGGTGTGAAAACAGCAACATACCATTTTCTGCGCCATCTCCTCTTTTCGATGAATAGCCTCAATCGAACTTGCATTTTGATAAAAAAATATTGTCGCAAGGGCGCTGGGAAAAGCAGCAGATTGCCCGCAGAATATCCACGCTTATCTCTATTTTTCCCTGGAGGGGAAATGTCCCGCGTCTCGCAGGCAAGGAGCCTGGGTAAATATTTCCTGTTAGTCGATAACATGCTGGTCGTGTTGGGCTTTTTTGTCGTCTTCCCGCTGATTTCCATCCGCTTTGTCGATCAGATGGGCTGGGCGGCGCTGATGGTCGGCATCGCGCTCGGCCTGCGCCAGTTGGTGCAGCAGGGATTAGGTATCTTTGGCGGCGCTATCGCCGACCGCTTCGGCGCCAAACCGATGATCGTCACCGGTATGCTGATGCGCGCAGGCGGCTTCGCGGCGATGGCCGTCGCCCATGAGCCGTGGGTGCTGTGGTTCTCGTGCATACTTTCCGGGCTCGGCGGCACGCTGTTCGATCCGCCGCGGGCGGCGCTGGTGGTTAAGCTGGTGCGCCCGCATCAGCGCGGCCGCTTTTTCTCCATCCTGATGATGCAGGATAGCGCCGGCGCGGTGATTGGCGCGCTGCTGGGCAGCTGGCTGCTGCAGTATGATTTCCGCCTGGTGTGCAGCGCCGGCGCCGCGCTGTTTATCGCCTGCGCGGCATTTAACGCCTGGTATCTGCCGGCATGGAAGCTCTCGACGGTGAAAACGCCGATCCGCGAGGGTCTGGGCCGGGTGCTGCGGGACAAGCGCTTCGTCACCTATGTCCTGACGCTGACGGGCTATTACATGCTGGCGGTGCAGGTGATGCTGATGCTGCCGATCATGGTGAATGACATCGCCGGCTCGCCGGCCGCCGTGAAGTGGATGTACGCCATCGAAGCCACCATTTCGCTGACCCTGCTCTATCCCATTGCCCGCTGGAGCGAAAAACGTTTTCGCCTTGAGCACCGGCTGATGGCCGGTCTGCTGGTGATGACTCTGGCCATGCTCCCCATCGGCATGACCAGCAGTTTGCAACAGCTGTTTACCCTGATCTGCCTGTTTTACATCGGATCCATCATTGCCGAACCCGCCCGTGAGACGCTGGGCGCCTCGCTGGCGGACGCCCGGGCGCGCGGCAGCTATATGGGCTTCAGCCGCCTGGGGCTCGCCTTTGGCGGCGCGCTGGGATATGCGGGCGGCGGCTGGCTGTTCGATGCCGGTAAGGCCGCGGGCCAGCCCGAGCTGCCGTGGCTGATGCTCGGGGCCATCGGGGTTATCACCTTCCTGGCGCTGTGGTGGCAGTTTAGTCCGAAACGCTCTGCCTCCGGCATGCTGGAGCCGCGGACCTGATGCGCGCGGCGGCGGTTTCTCCTGCTTTCAGCCTATTCTGCTGGTATCGAGGGTGCTGACAGGTCATGATGCTTTGTGTCAGGATGAATGAAGATATGAGCCAGAGGACCCCCATGAAAAAGATTTTGATCGCCGCCGCGCTGATTGTCAGCGGCCTGCTGAGCGGCTGTAATCAGCTGACCCAATACACAGTAAGCGAGCAGGAGATTAACCAGGCCCTGCAGAAGCGAAACCATTTTGCCAAAGATATTGGTCTGAAAGGCGTTGCCGACGCCCATATCGAACTGCAGAACCTCACCAGCGCCATCGGGCGCGAGGAGCCGGGCAAAGTCACGCTGACCGGGATCGCTAACGTCGACCTGAACTCCCTGTTCGGCACGCAGAAAGCGACGATCGATCTGAAGCTCAAAGCGCTGCCAACCTTTGACAGAGAGAAAGGCGCCATCTTCCTGCAGGAAATGGAGGTGGTGGATGCCAAAGTGGCGCCCGAGAAACTGCAGTCGGTCATTCAGGCCCTGCTCCCCTATCTGAATCAGTCGCTGCGCAGTTACTTCAGCCAGCAGCCTGCCTATGTCCTGCGTGAGGACGCCAGCACCGGTGAAGCGCTGGCGAAGAAATACGCCAAAGGCATAGAGGTGAAGCCGGGCGAGATTGTCATCCCCTTTACCAATTAATCTCCAGGGCGCCGCGGCGCCCTCAATTTTTTACGGAAATGAGTGCAAAGGAAAACGTTTACGCTTATCCTTAGTGCCCGGCAAAAAACAGCCCTGATGACTGAACCTATTAGCCGGAGCCTTCCATGACAGCACAATCCCAGGTATTGAAAATCCGCCGCCCAGACGACTGGCATATCCATCTGCGTGATGACGATATGCTGAAAACCGTCGTGCCTTATACCAGTGAGTTTTATGGCCGGGCGATCGTGATGCCGAATCTGGTGCCGCCTGTCACCACCGTCGCGGCGGCTATCGCCTATCGCCAGCGCATTATGGACGCCGTCCCGGCCGGGCACGATTTTACCCCGCTGATGACCTGCTATCTGACAGACTCCCTCGACCCGGCGGAGCTGGAGCGCGGCTTTAACGAAGGCGTGTTCACCGCCGCCAAGCTTTACCCGGCCAATGCCACCACCAACTCCAGCCACGGCGTCACCAGCACCGACGCCATTATGCCGGTGCTGGAGCGGATGGAAAAACTGGGGATGCCGCTGCTGGTACATGGCGAAGTCACCCACGCCGAGATTGATATTTTCGACCGCGAAGCGCGCTTTATTGAAACCGTGATGGAGCCGCTGCGCCAGCGCCTGCCCGGCCTGAAGGTGGTCTTTGAGCATATCACCACCAAAGATGCCGCCGAGTATGTGCGTGACGGCAATGAATTGCTGGCGGCCACTATCACCCCGCAGCATCTGATGTTCAACCGTAACCATATGCTGGTCGGCGGTATTCGTCCTCACTTGTACTGCCTGCCGGTACTCAAACGCAATATTCATCAGCAGGCACTGCGCGAACTGGTCGCCAGCGGCTTTAGCCGCGTCTTCCTTGGCACCGATTCCGCGCCGCACGCCCGCCATCGTAAGGAAGCCAGCTGCGGCTGCGCCGGCTGCTTCAACGCCCCGACCGCCCTCGGCAGCTACGCCACCGTGTTTGAAGAAATGAACGCTCTGCAGCACTTTGAGGCCTTCTGCTCACTGAACGGCCCGCGCTTTTACGGTCTGCCGGTCAATGAAAGCTATGTTGAACTGGTGCGTGAAGAGACGACCGTCGTTGACAGTATTGCGTTGCCCAATGACACCCTGGTGCCGTTCCTGGCAGGTGAAACCGTCCGCTGGACCATGAAGCGATAAAAAACGCGGCCCCCTGTTGTCAATGCTCATCAGATACTGTATAAATAACCAGTATCAAACACAGGGGGCAATTATGCGCATTGAAGTCTCTATCGCCAAAACGACCGCCTTACCCAACGGCGCGCTGGAAGCGCTGAATAACGAACTCTCTCGCCGTATCGCCGAACAGTTCCCGGCCATCGACAGCCAGGTGAGCGTTCGCTACGCCACGGGCAATCAGCTCTCGGTGTTCGGCGGCCTGAAAGAAGACAAAGACCGGATAAGCGAAATCCTGCAAGAAACCTGGGAAAGCGCGGACGACTGGTTTGTCCACGATCTCTCCTGAAGCATGGCGGGATCCAGTTACTCTGGTTTGCTCCCTCATTGTGCTTTTCTTTGCCGGGTCGCCCCGGCTTTTTTATCCTCTTCTCATGTTCAGAATATTCCTGATTATTCTGCTTAATATCGACTAAAATGGCCGTTTTGCACGCTTATCTTGAGCAAAAAAGCGGCAAAACAAGAAAATCATGCTGCCTTTCATTTAATTTCTCGAGTTTATTCTTGATCCCTGATATAATTAACTTGCTTCAAAAAACATGCATTAAACCTCGAGAATTGTTGTCTTTTAACATATGAATAAGGGGTTATGATGGAAAAAAATAATGAAGTCATTCAGACCCATCCCCTCGTCGGATGGGACATCAGCACCGTTGATAGCTACGATGCGCTGATGTTGCGCCTGCACTACCAGAACCCCGCTCAAGAAAACAGTCATGATGCTGAGATAGGCCAGACGCTATGGCTAACGACGGACGTCGCACGTCAGTTTATTTCAATCCTGGAAGCAGGCATTGCGAAAATTGAATCTGGCGAATACCAGGAAAACGAGTACCGCAGACATTAACGCGGCACGCGGAATGACTTAACAATAAGCTTAACAGGCACCTGCGGGTGCCTGAATTATTTTCGGGCTTGTATAAGCACAGGGAGTTAATTACCCTGCTAACAAGGCAATTACCCGGAACTCACCATGCAATACGATCTTATCATTATCGGCAGCGGCTCCGTCGGCGCCGCCGCTGGCTATTATGCGCGTCGTGCCGGACTCAATGTTCTGATGACCGATGCCCATCAGCCTCCTCACCAGGAAGGCAGCCATCACGGCAGCAGCCGTCTTATCCGTCACGCCTATGGCGAAGGTGAAAAATATGTTCCGCTGGTGCTGCGCGCCCAGCAGCTGTGGGATGAACTGGCCGAGATCAGTGGCGAAGCCGTGTTTGAACGCACCGGCGTCATAAACCTCGGCCCTGCCAGCTCCCCTTTCCTCGCCAACGTTGCCGCCAGCGCCCGTGCGTTCCAGCTTGAGGTGGAAGAGCTGGATGCCCAGGCCGTGATGCAGCGCTGGCCGGAAATACGCCTCCCCGATGACTATCGGGCGATTTTTGAACCCGCTTCCGGCGTACTGCGCAGCGAACTGGCCGTGGAAACCTGGATCCGTCTGGCGCGGGAAGCGGGCTGCGCGCAGCTATTCAACTGCCCGGTCTCGGCTATTCATCACCATGCAGATGGGGTCACCATCGATACCCTCGACGGTGAATATCATGGTAAAAAGCTGCTGGTCAGCGCCGGGACCTGGGTCACCCGCCTGCTTCCGGACCTTCCCATCCAGCCGGTACGCAAGGTGTTCGCCTGGTACCAGGCCGATGGCCGTTACAGCAGCAAGAATCACTTCCCGGCCTTCACCGGCGAGTTGCCCAACGGCGATCAATACTACGGTTTCCCGGCGGAAGATAACGAGCTGAAGATTGGCAAGCATAACGGCGGTCAGCCGATCTCCATGCCGCAGGAGCGAGTGGCGTTTGGCGCTGTCGCCAGCGATGGCTCCGAATCGTTTCCGTTTTTGCGTAACGTCCTGCCCGGGATCGGCGGCTGCCTGCACGGCGCCTCCTGTACCTACGATAATACCGTCGATGAAGACTTTATTATCGATACGTTACCCGGCAGACCAGACACGCTGCTCATCACCGGTCTGAGCGGGCACGGCTTTAAGTTTGCCCCGGTGCTGGGGGAAATTGCCAGTCAGTTTGCTCAGGGCGAAGCTTCGAGCTTCAACCTGGCGCCCTTCTCGCTGGCGCGCTTTAACGCGTAATGGAATGCGGCACTTTTGCCGTCGGGCAAAAAAAACGGCCTCTGTCGAGGCCGTTAGTGATTGAGAGCGGTTATGCGTCGCCTGTTTAATTTGCTGGTCAATAACGTCCGCGAGCACTTTATGATCTACCTGGCGCTCTGGCTGCTGCTGGCGATCTTCGATCTTGTCTGGTTATGGTTTTTCTGACGGCTCAGGATCGAGGATCCCGAGTTTGGTGTTCAGCCGGCCACGGGATTTATTAAAGATTTTATTGCCGTTTTCACGCCCGGCGCGCAGCTGACGCTGCTCCTCTTCCGGCAGCTTATGCTCTTCCATGCAGGCTTCGCTACAGCAGCCGGCAAACTTCTCGGCACAGCTCGGGCACTGGATAAACAACAGATGGCAGCCATCATTCAGGCAGTTGGTATGGGTGTCGCACGGCGCGCCGCACTGATGACAGTGGGCGATAACGTCATTGGAGATCCGCTCGCCCATCCGTTCATCAAAGACAAAATTTTTGCCAATGAAACGCACCGGCAGCCCCTGCTCACGGGCGCGGCGGGCGTACTCAATGATGCCACCCTCGATGTGCCAGACCTTATTGAAGCCGTTATGCTTCATCCAGGCGCTGGCTTTTTCACAGCGAATACCGCCGGTGCAATACATGACAATTTTCTTGTCTTTATGGTCCTGCATCATTTCAACGGCTTTCGGCAACTGGTCGCGGAAGGTATCCGCTGGGATCTCCAGCGCGTTTTCGAAATGGCCCACCTCATATTCATAGTGGTTGCGCATATCGATAAACACGGCATCCGGATCGTCAAGCATCGCGTTGACCTCCGCCGCCTTGAGATAGTCTCCGACGTTGGAGGCGTCGAAAGAGGGATCGTCGATGCCGTCGGCAACGATGCGGTCGCGCACTTTCAGACGTAGCACCCAGAACGATTTACCGTCGTCCTCGAGAGCGATATTGAAACGCAGCCCCGCCAGCGCCGGATCGAAGCCATTGAGAAACTCACGCAGGGCTTCAACGTTGCTTTCCGGCACGCTGATTTGCGCGTTGATCCCTTCCCGGGCCAGATAGATGCGGCCAAAGACTTTCAACTGGGTTAAGGCAACCCACAGCGCATCGCGGGTCGCTTGCGGATCGACAATGGTGAAATATTTATAGAACGAGATCGTCGTGCGCGGCTCGGTTTCAGCCAGCATTTGCGCCTTTAACGTCTCATTTGAAATGCGGTTGTGTAACACTGGCATGGTGTACCTGCTCGACATAGAAATGAGGAAATAAACGGCGGGCATGATATAGCAAAGCTTATTAATTTACATCCCTACATTTTACGCTACATTTTTCTCACCGGTCGCCCCCCACTTAACAAAACGATGTGGCTGTCGCCGCCTTTGGCTGGCCGGTAAAAAAATGCGATAATATAAGATGTTGCTCACTGATACGGGTATGAAATGACTCATTTGCCTAAATTTTCTCCGGCGCTGCTGCATCCGCGCTATTGGCTGCTGTGGCTGGGTATCGGCCTGCTGTGGCTGGTTGTCCAACTGCCCTACCCGCTGATCTACCGCCTCGGGAACGCCATCGGCCGGCTGGCCATGCGATTTATGAAGCGCCGGGCGAAGATCGCCTATCGCAACCTTGAGCTCTGCTTCCCCGAGAAAAGCGAGCAGGAACGTCACCGGATGGTGGTGATGAACTTTGAATCGGTGGGTATGGGGCTGATGGAGACCGGTATGGCCTGGTTCTGGCCGGTTCGCCGTATCGCCCGCTGGACCGACACCATCGGCTTTGAGCATATTCGCGATGTGCAGGCGCAGCAGCGCGGCATTCTGCTGATCGGCATTCATTTCCTGACACTGGAAATGGGCGCGCGGATGTTCGGTATGAACGAGCCGGGGATTGGCGTCTATCGTCCCAACGATAACCCGGTCATCGACTGGCTGCAGACCTGGGGCCGACTGCGCTCCAACAAGGACATGATCGACCGCAAGGATCTGAAAGGCATGATCCGCGCGCTGAAAAAAGGCGACGTGGTGTGGTACGCGCCAGATCATGATTACGGCCCGACCGCCAGCGTCTTCGCCCCACTGTTTGCCGTAGACCAGGCGGCGACCACCTCCGGCACCTGGATGCTGGCGAAAATGTCCAAAGCCTGCATCGTGCCCTTTGTTCCACGCCGTAAACCGGACGGTAAAGGTTATGAACTGATTATCCTGCCGCCAGAGTGCTCCCCGCCGCTGGACGACGCGGAAACCACCGCTGCGTGGATGAATAAGATCGTAGAGCAGTGCATTATGATGGCCCCGGAACAATATATGTGGCTCCATCGCCGCTTTAAAACCCGCCCCGAGGGGATGCCCTCCCGCTACTGAACCTCTTTCCCGGCCGCGCGCCTCCCGGCCGGGAATCCCCAGCGCTCAGGCTTTACGCTCTACTTTAGCTTTAAAAGCTCTTCTCCATTGCGGCATTTATTTCCCAGGCGCATAATTAGCAGGCTCATATTTTCTCTTAATTTGACCTGCCGCGCAGGCCAGTGGAACCCTATGTCGTCTGCTGATACCCCCATTAACTGGAAACGAAACCTGACCGTCACCTGGCTTGGCTGCTTTTTAACCGGCGCCGCCTTCAGCCTGGTCATGCCCTTTCTGCCGCTCTACGTCGAACAACTCGGCGTCACCGGGCATAGCGCCCTCAACATGTGGTCCGGGCTGGTCTTTAGCATCACTTTTCTCTTCTCCGCCATCGCCTCGCCGTTCTGGGGCGGACTTGCTGACCGCAAGGGACGTAAAATCATGCTGCTGCGTTCAGCCCTCGGGATGGCCATCGTCATGATGCTGATGGGGATGGCGCAGAATATCTGGCAGTTTCTGCTACTGCGCGCGCTGCTCGGCCTGCTGGGGGGCTTTATTCCCAATGCCAACGCCCTGATTGCCACCCAGATCCCGCGCCATAAAAGCGGCTGGGCGCTGGGCACGCTGTCAACTGGCGCGGTAAGCGGCGCCCTGCTCGGCCCGCTGGCGGGTGGCTTCCTGGCCGACCACTGGGGCCTGCGTACTGTCTTCTTTATGACCGCGGCGGTGCTGTTTATCTGCTTCCTGTTTACCCTGTTTTTAATCCGTGAAAATTTTGTCCCGATCGCCAAAAAAGAGATGCTCAGCGCGAAGGCGGTGTTCTCCTCGCTGCAGAATCCGAAACTGGTGCTCAGCCTGTTTGTCACCTCGCTGATCATCCAGGTCGCCACCGGCTCCATTGCGCCGATCCTGACGCTTTACGTGCGCGATCTGGCGGGTAACGTCAGCAATATCGCCTTTATCAGCGGGATGATCGCCTCGGTGCCGGGCATTGCCGCCCTGATGAGCGCCCCTCGTCTGGGCAAACTGGGGGATCGTATCGGACCGGAAAAAATCCTCATCGTGGCGCTGATTATCTCGGTGCTGTTGCTGATCCCGATGTCGTTCGTCCAGACCCCGCTGCAGTTAGGTATCCTGCGATTCCTGCTCGGCGCCGCGGACGGCGCGCTGCTGCCGGCGGTGCAAACCCTGCTGGTGTATAACTCCACCAGCCAGATCTCCGGGCGGATCTTCAGCTATAACCAGTCATTTCGTGATATTGGCAACGTCACCGGCCCCC
This sequence comes from Klebsiella sp. TF21-TM, assembly GCF_019753495.1. Classification (NCBI taxonomy): domain Bacteria; kingdom Pseudomonadati; phylum Pseudomonadota; class Gammaproteobacteria; order Enterobacterales; family Enterobacteriaceae; genus Klebsiella; species Klebsiella sp. TF21-TM. The sequence goes on from NZ_JAIJYL010000021.1 coordinate 63,118, forward strand.
TGATCGGCGCCTCGGTTTCCGCCAACTACGGCTTTCGCGCCGTCTTCCTTGTCACCGCAGGAGTGGTGTTGTTTAACGCGATCTATTCGACCCTCAGCCTGCGCCGGCCAGCCGCGGACGCCTCGCAGCCCGACCGCCATTCAGTAAATTAACGTCCAGAGGGGCTCAGCCCCTTGACGCTTTGCCTGGCGCCTTCTATAGATTGAATCGTGTTCAATTCATATTCTTCTCAGGAGATTCGCTATGCCAAAGGATTCGATGTTCTATGCCACGCTCGAAGAAGCTATTGATGCAGCCCGTGAAGAATTTCTCGCCAACAACCCTGACAGCGATGAAGAGAGCGCTAACGTTGAGCAGCTCAATATTCAAAAGTATGTGCTGCAGGATGGCGATATCGCCTGGCAGGCCGAATTTTTTGCTGACGAAGAGGAACAAGGCGAATGCTTACCGATGCTCAGCGGCGAAGCCGCGCAGAGCGTCTTCGATGGGGATTATGATGAGATAGAGCTGCGTCAGGAGTGGCTGGAGGAAAATACGCTCCATGAGTGGGATGAAGGTGAATTCCAGCTCGAGCCCTCGCTGGACACCGAAGAGGGACAGACGGCGGCCGACGAGTGGGACGAGCGTTAATCAGTTATAGGGCCCGTGGCTGGCGTCCAGCGGCAGCAGCAGCGTATCGAAAACCAGCGAGAACGGCAGGTCCAGAATGGTGAGATAGCGCCATCCTGAATCGCGAACGTCCCACTGCACGCCCGGGTAATATTGATTGCCATGCCCCTGCCCGGGCACCGTCCGGCTAATAATGCTGCCGCAGCCGCTAAGCAGCAGCGCCATGGCAATGATAGGTAGTATTCGCATCCACAACCTCGTGTTTCAGATAAAAAAATACCGGCATCGCTGCCGGTATTTTCCTTAACGTACGGCTTATTTCGTTTTCAGCGCCAGCGGGTTAAGCGCCAGCTGCTGATAGGCGTTCACCCACGAAGAGTATTTCTCCGGCGCGGCCCATACGCGATAGTGCAGACGCGACATGGTTACCGGGTCGCTCAACAGCACCAGTCGACGATCGCGGTTCAGCTTATCCGGCGTTTCATTCAGCGCCTGCTCGACATGGCGCTCGCGGGCGATCTCCAGGATATGACCCTGACGGTGGCGCGCGGTGGCCATCGCGGTCGCGAGGGCGTTAAACGACGGGTTAAACACCGCGTGCATAAAGCCATCGTCCAGCGAACGCTGACGGTTCAGCGTCAGGTACGCATCGGTATCTTTGAGCACCTGCGGCGGCGAATACTCTTCCGGGATCAGGAACAGCTTCCAGCGCTTGGTGCGCAGGCCCACGGTCGCCCGGCTGGAGATCGCCGACACGAACGGCGACAGGATCAGCGATACGACAATCGGCGCCAGCCAGAACAGGAAGCGCAGATCCAGCCATGCCATGCCGACCGCCCATACCAGCCCCAGCAGCAGCTGCGAGCCGTGACGCATAAAGGCTTCTCCCCACGGCGTGGAGTCATCATCACGCTGCGGCGAATTCCACACCACTTCCCAGCCGAGGAAGGCGCTGACCACGAAGACGGTGTGGAACAGCATGCGCACCGGCGCCAGCAGGACCGAGAACAGGACCTCCAGCAGCAGGGAAAGCGTCACGCGGATAAATCCACCGTACTCCTTCGGCCCCTTACACCACACCAGGATGATACTCAGCAGCTTCGGCAGGAACAGCAGCACCATGGTCGAGGCGAACAGCGCAATAGCCAGCTCCGGACGCCACTGCGGCCACACCGGGAACAGCTGACGCGGCTGCAGGAAGTACTGCGGCTCGGTCAGGGCATGCACCACCTGCAGCGCTGTCGACAGGGCAAGGAACATAAACCACAGCGGCGCCGACAGGTAGGACATCACGCCGGTAAGGAACACCGCCCGGTGAACCGGGTGCATCCCTCTCACGAGGAACAGGCGGAAGTTCATCAGGTTGCCCTGGCACCAGCGGCGGTCGCGTTTCAGCTCGTCCAGCAGGTTCGGCGGCAGCTCTTCATAGGAGCCCGGCAGATCGTAGGCAATCCACACGCCCCAGCCGGCGCGGCGCATCAGCGCGGCTTCAACGAAGTCGTGCGACAGAATCGACCCGGCAAAGTTGCCCTCGCCCGGCAGCGGCGCCAGCGCGCAGTGCTCAATGAACGGCTTCACGCGGATAATGGCGTTGTGTCCCCAGTAGTGGGACTCCCCCAGCTGCCAGAAGTGCAGACCCGCCGTAAACAATGGACCATACACCCGGGTGGCAAACTGCTGGCAACGCGCATACAGCGTGTCCATGCCCGAGGCGCGCGGGGATGACTGGATGATCCCGGCGTTCGGGTTCGCTTCCATCAGGCGCACCAGGCTGCTCAGACACTCTCCGGTCATCACCGAGTCAGCATCCAGCACCACCATGTAGCTATACTGGCTGCCCCAGCGGCGGCAGAAATCATCGATGTTGCCGCTCTTGCGCTTCACGCGACGACGACGACGACGGTAGAAGATCTGCCCTTCGCCCTGTACTTCGGCAATCAGCTCCATCCACGCCTTTTGCTCAGCGACACAGATATCGGGGTTATAGCTGTCGCTGAGGATATAGACGTCGAAATGGGCGGCGTTGCCGGTGGCTTTCACCGACTCCCAGGTCGCCCGCAGCCCGGCGAACACGCGGTCAACGTCTTCGTTACAGATCGGCATAATAAGCGCCGTACGGTGCGCCGGGTTCAACGGTTCGTCACCGACCGTCGAGGCGGAAATACTGTACTTATCGCGACCGATCAACAGCTGCAGGAAGCCCATTAACGCGGTCCAGAAGCCGGCGGAAACCCAGCAGAACAGCACCGCGAAGAGGATCAGAATGCCGCTCTGCAACACGTACGGCAGCAGCTGCATGAACGAGACCCACAGGTTCTGCCCCACCATATCGGCCGGGTTGATCAGCGCCCAGCCCTGATAAGGCAGAATGGTTTTCATGTACCAGGTCGCCACCACGGTCTGCGACAGCGTCAGCAGCAACAGGATGTAGCGACGAATGGTGCCGACGGTACGCCATTTTTGCTCGCTCTCGCGTTCTTCTTGCGTCAGGCGGGAGAGATAGCGCGGCGTGACATCGCGTCCGCGCAGACGGTCCCAGAAGCGGCCAACCGGGTTGGTACGCCACGGGTCGGGGATCATCGAGGAGCGCTTGGCTTTCGGCATCGCATGCAGCTGGGTGCGGCCTTCATCATCCTTCACCAGCTGATCGCCAGACAGCGAATCCGGCCAGCTGTGCGCCAGCCGCGCCTTGACCGACCCCAGCGGGGAGTCGTCTTCGCGGGCGAAGGTCTGATGTTCGTCATCCAGGGCCTGATGAACGGCCTGCAGGCTGGTGTCCGGCAGCGCCGATTTCTCGGCGTCCGACAGCGGCAATGCGTCAATGTACTTCGTTATCTTATTCATTGGCAGGCAGCTGATAGCTCCAGGTTTCGCTCAACGTGTCATCGCCGTTAACCAGTGCGGCGCGCATTTCCGTCGTTTTCTTCGGATCTTTCACCTTCAAACGCAGGATCATTCGCCAGCCTTTGGTCACCGGATTGTAACGCACGGTATTTTCAACGATTTCAGCGTTATCGCCGGTGCTCGCCTGGGCGGCGACCGGGGTATCCGCCGGCAGTTTTTTCATATCGGCGCCGGTGAAGTCGACAATGAAAGCAATGGTGCCGTCCGGCTGGCGGATCAGGTTCGACTGCTTCACATCGCCGGTAGAGCGGCGGGTCTGCATAACGTACGCGTTATCCGGCGCATGCAGCTTGTCTTCATCGCGGCTGAAGGTGATGGTGTACTTGAAGTTCATCTCCTTGCCCGGCTCCGGCAGCTGATCCGGCGTCCAGTAAGTCACGATGTTATCGTTGGTTTCATCGTTGGTCGGGATTTCGACCAGTTCGATTTTCCCTTTGCCCCACTCCCCTTTCGGGGTGATCCAGGCGCTCGGGCGCAGGTCATAACGATCGTCAAGGTCCTCGAAGCGCGAGAACTGACGGCCGCGCTGCAGCAGGCCGAACCCTTGCGGGTTTTCCATCGCATAGCTGCTGACGGCCAGGTGTTTCGGGTTGTTCAGCGGACGCCAGATCCACTCGCCGTTGCCCGCCAGGATCGACAGACCATTGGAGTCGTGCAGCGCCGGACGATAGTTCAGCGCCGGAGAAGGCTGGTTGGAACCAAACAGGAACATACTGGTGAGCGGCGCCACGCCCAGTTTGCCCACTTTGTCACGCAGGTAAACTTTGGACTGGACATCCACCACGGTATCGCGTCCCGGCATGATTACAAAGCGATACGCGCCGGTTGCCCGCGGCGAATCCAGCAGCGCATAGATAGTCAGACGCTTGTCGGTAGCTTTTGGACGCTCAATCCAGAACTCACGAAAACGCGGGAACTCTTCGCCGGAAGGCAGCGCGGTATCGATAGCCAGACCGCGCGCGGACAGACCGTATACCTGACCCTGACCCAGCACGCGGAAGTAGCTGGCACCGAGCATGCTGACGATTTCATCGTTCTTATCTTTGCTGTTGATCGGATACAGTACTTTGAAGCCGGCGAAACCAAGGTCTTTCACCGTGTCTTTATCGTGCTGAACGTTACCAAAGTTAAAATAGTCCGGGCTATATTTAATTTTGCGCACGCTGGTGGCCGTCACTTCATTGATGGTGACCGGCGTGTCGAAGTACATACCCTGATGGTAAAATTCAAGCTTGAATGGGGTTTTCTGGTTATTCCAGTAAGCTTTATCGTGATTAAACTGAATTTGCTGGTAGTCCGCGTATTTCATGTCGCGGAAAGCGGAGGGCAGGTTACTCTTTGGCGCTTCATAGCCTTTCCCGGCTAACGTTTTGGCCTCTTTTGCAACGTCATCAATGCTAAATGCCCATGCAGATGAAGTACACAGGGACAACATTACGGCTGCGCTTAACCAACGCATTTTCATCATCTGTGGTTTATGTTTCATATAAGTAAGCACTTCCCCCTTTGTGTGCTTAAATCGATCCGATCTATTTTAATGGAAACTCAGGCAATCCGACAACATAATCCCTGCTTTGTTCAGCGTAGCGGCGCAGGGAATAAACAGTTCGCAGTCCCGTTTGCACTTTGCGTGCTTATCCTGGAGACAGGTACCCCGAGTTCATGTAGGGTTGCTGATAATGTAAGCGTTATCATCTTGAGTGATAAGACGAATTATCTGAGATTGTCGTGAATCGTATGAATAATACTCCGGTACAGCGTGAATATTTTTTCGACAGCATCCGCGCCTGGCTGATGCTGCTGGGGATCCCTTTTCACATTTCGCTGATTTATTCCAGCCATAGCTGGCATGTCAACAGCGCAGAGCCCTCGTGGTGGCTGACGCTGTTTAATGATTTCATTCATGCCTTCCGCATGCAGGTCTTCTTCGTGATCTCCGGCTATTTCTCCTACATGCTGTTCCTGCGCTACCCGCTGAAAAAGTGGTGGAAAGTGCGCGTCGAACGGGTCGGTATTCCGATGCTCACCGCCATCCCGCTGCTGACGCTGCCGCAGTTTATTATGCTGCAGTACGTCAACGGCAAGGCGGAAAACTGGCACACCCTTTCGGGGTACGACAAATTCAACACCCTGGCGTGGGAGCTCATTTCCCACCTCTGGTTTTTGCTGGTCCTGGTGGTGCTGACCTCGCTGGGGGTGGTACTGTTTAAATGGCTGACGCGCCGCCCGGCTCCGGGCGCTCACGCATTCGGTGACACTGTCACCATGGGCCAGCTGACGATGATTTTCCTCGCGCTGGGGGTGCTTTACGCGCTGATCCGTCGGTCATTGTTCGTGATCTACCCGCCCCTGCTGAGCAATGGTCTGTTTAACTTTGTGGTCATGCAGACGCTGTTCTATCTGCCCTTCTTTGTGCTGGGGGCGCAGACCTTTATTAACCCGCGCTTAAAGGCGATGTTCACCACCCCGTCGCCATGGTGTTGCGTGGCGTCACTGCTGGGATTCATCGCTTACCGCCTGAACCAGCAGTATGGATCTGGCGACGGTTGGATGTATGAAACGGAATCGGTGATCACCATGGTGCTGGGGCTGTGGATGGTGAATGTGATCTTCTCGCTCGGCCATCGCCTGCTGAATTTCCAGTCGGCGCGGGTGACCTACTTCGTCAATGCTTCGCTGTTCATTTACCTGGTGCACCATCCGCTGACGCTGCTGTACGGGGCGTGGATCACCCCGGCCATTAAGTCGAATACCTTAGGCTTTATTGGCGGGTTGGTTTTTGTGGTGGGGATTGCCCTGATCCTGTATGAAATTCATCTGCGTATTCCGCTGCTGCGTTTCCTGTTCTCCGGTAAACCCATGAGCAAACCGGCAAAAACCCCGGCCTCGGCCAGCTAACCTTTAGCCTTTGCGGCACGCCAGGCGTGCCGCGCTACGCTTGCTCATCAAACAGCCGATCGAAGATCATATTATACAGGGCTTCTAAATCCGCTTTATCGACCGGAGTGGAGGCGCTCAGCTCACAGCGGTAGGCTGCCCCCTCCGTCAGAACGGCGATGAGCTCTGAAGCAGCATTGCGTCGCGCATCGCTGAGACCGGGATGATAGCGCTGCGACAAACGGCCGCCCTCCTCTTTCAACCTCCGATCGGCCTGCACCAGGATTTCGCGCAAGCGTGGGTTACGCGAGGCTTCGGCATTGATTTCCATCAACAGATAATTGTCGCTTTTGGTGGCTGCCGAAGTCGGGATCCTGCCGGCCAGCACCGCCGCTTTGCGCGCCAGATTGTGGTTCTCATCGATCATCTCCCCGACCCTGGCGTTGACGATTTCGCTGACAATCGCTTCGATGATCGCTTCCTTGCTGGCAAAAATGCGATACAGCTGACCGACGCTCAGGCCCGCCTCGCGGGCGATATCAGCGACAGAGGCGCCATGCAATCCCTTTGTCGCAAAACATCTTTGCGCAGCGGCAACGATCTCCGCGCGGCGCGCCTGCTGCTTCTGCTGTACTTTTCCTTCCGACACCTGCTCCCTCCTGCAATCCATCATTCCTGTCAATACCGGCGGTTATCATAGCCTATTCTGCGGAATCAGGGGTATGCCGCCAGCAGGCGACGATAGATAGCCGCCGTTTCCTCGTCGAAACAGACGAACAGGACCCGTTCAAGCGGGTTATAGCGGGTGAGAAACGCGGTCACAGTGCGCACGGCGATCGCCGCCGCTTCCTCTTTCGGATAGCCATACACGCCGGTGCTGATCGCCGGAAACGCAATGGAGCGATAATTGTTTGCCGCCGCCAGCTGCAGGCTGTTTTTGTAGGCATCGGCCAGGGTTTGCGCCTCCATGCGGTCGCCGCCGTGCCAGACCGGGCCCACGGTGTGGATCACCGCGCTGGCGGGAAGATCGCCCGCCATCGTGATCACCGCATGACCAGGGGGACATTCGCCCTGCTGCTGCAACACTTGCTTGCAGGCCGCCAGCAGCGCGGGACCGGCCGCCCGGTGGATCGCGCCATCCACCCCGCCGCCGCCCAGCAGCGAGGGGTTTGCCGCATTCACAATCACATCGACATCAAGCGTCGTAATATCGCCGAGAATTACTTCAGGTTGAACAGCCATTTCTCCTCCTGTCGGCATAGCGCGTAGATACGGCTTTCTGCCGATACTAGGGCATACCCGCCCCCGGGAGCAAGATTATCCCGCCGCGCCGGCGACAAGAAGGTAAAAAAAAACAGGACCCTGAGGGTCCTGTTGCTATTATCGTCCCGCCGCTCAGGCGTTGTCATTGGCGAACGATTTATGCTTATCCGCACGGGCCGCCAGCCACAGGCCACTATTTTTCATGGCATAGCCAAAGACCAGGCCCAGCGCCAGAGAAGGGATAACCAGACGCCAGTCGCCGTCTGCCGCGAAGGTCGCGCAGGCGCCGATAAAGGTGCCGGGGACAAACGACAGCAACGTCTGTCGCGCCTGGATGCACATCAGAAAGGCCACGACGCCGGTCATCATATAGCTGAGGATCTGCAGCTGCGGGGCCAGCGCGCTACCGTGGATAATCACCAACGCCCAGACCACGCCGCTCATTACCGTACAGGAGGAGATGGCCAGACCTTTCAGACCGCCCTGCGGGCAGGCGAAATAGGCGGTACAGCCGAGGAAACCGGCCCAGCTCAGCAGGCCGAGGGCGACCGCCACCCATCCCCAAATCCCGGAGAGAATGCCCGTCGTTAATGCGATTGCGAAGAGTATGTTCATGGCGCGTATCCTAGCAGATACGCGCCGGAAGAATGCGATCTAAAACACACTATATGAATGAACCTAATTTCAGTTACATTAAAATAGTGACTTAAATCACATTTTATTGCTCATCTTCTTCCTGAAGCTCGTCCCACATCGCGGCGATGGCGTCGCGGGTCAACGGCGCCATCGTGCGCCAGAACGCTGTGTGCGCATGCGCTTCGACTTTCCCCAGCATTGTCCCGCACCACGGCAGGATATAGTCGGCAAACAGGCGCTCCAGCGTCTCGCTCTGCTCTTCTGTGGCATGATCCTCCAGCCAGGAGGCGGCCAGCAGCAGCGATCCGAGATGATCCGCCGGACCTTCTCCCGTCGGGATGCCATGCTCGCTCAGAAAAGCCCGGACCTCCGCTTCCGAGGAACCCTCCACCCACGCGCTGCGGTACGGCGGGACGCTGCAGGCTTCACCGACGAACAGCGCATTATAGTCCGTCGCCAGGGACTGCATTTCACAGCTTTTCTGCAGACGCGCCAGCAGCTCGTCCTGTTCCAGCGGCCAGCTGGCGGCCAGTTTGCCCTCGCGGATCAGGGTAAACAGCGGCACCAGCAGCGGGTCCTGCGGTTGACGGTAATACAGCGAACCCAGCACGCGGCAGAGGATTGAAAACTCGTTCATTCAGTTATTCCAGTTATACAAATTAAAGGTCAGCAAATTCCGGGATCGCCGGCATACCACGCGACTCGAGGAAGTCGAGCAGGCGACGCGGAGAAACGTTGAGGATCCTCTCCTCCGGGAAATCGACAGCATCGAGGATCTTGCGGCATTCGGTAAACTCTCCGAGGGTAAACGCAGTGTGAGAGTCCGAGCCCAGCGCCACCCACCCTCCGGCGTCGCGCACCGCGGCGGCGATGGCCCGGCAGTTATCTTCACTGCCCACGCGCGATGAAACGAAAGAGGAGTTATTGATCTCCAGCGCCACCTGGTAATGGGCCGCCGCTTCGGCAATGGCCGGGATATCCACCGGGAATTTCGGATTACCCGGATGGCTAATCATATGCACTTTACCGCTGGCCATCGCGGCAATCATCGCCTGCGTATGGGTGGCGCTATCCTGCGGCGGAAACACCGGCTCGTGGAATCCGGCGATGATCAGATCGAGCGACGTCAACATCGGCCCGGAACAGTCGATCTCGCCTTCGATATTTTTAATATTCGACTCAATTCCGCGCAGGATCCCCACACCGTCCACCAGACGGGGCCAGATGCGCATATTAACGAAATGCCAGTAGTGCGGAGCATCCGCCATGTCCGGGCCGTGATCGGTAATGGCGAAGAGTTTGATCCCTTTACGCTTTGCTTCCGCAATATAATCGTGCAGGGTGCTGTAGGCGTGGGTGCTGGCGACGGTATGCATGTGCAGGTCAACGGGATACATCACATTCTCCTCTTCTGTTTGCCGCAAGAATAGCAGGAATCCGGGCGCTTGATTAGCAAAAACCCCGCCGTGGCGGGGTTTGCTTACCTTAATAACCGCGCTGACGATCGACCTGACCGCTAACCGGTTCCCCTCGCTCCAGTCGGCTAATGGTCCCGGCGATGTAGGCAATGGCCTCTATCGGGCGGGTGACTGCCGCCACGTGGGGAGTCATGGCCACCCGCGGGTGCGCCCAAAGCGGGCTCTCCTGGGGCAACGGTTCGCGACTGAAGACATCGAGCATTGCCCCTTTGAGCTTACCGCTGTTCAGCGCCGCCAGCAGATCTTCTTCAACGACATGCACGCCGCGGGCAAGGTTTAGGACATAGCTCTCATCCGGCAGCTGCGCCAGCAGCGTCTGGTTAATAATGCCGACGGTTTCAGCGGTGTTCGGCAGCAGGTTGATCAGCACGCGGGTCCCCTGCAGGAATGTGCCCAGCTCGGCCTGGCCGGCAAAGCTCTGCACCTGCGGCCAGGCTTTGCGGCTACGGCTCCAGACGCGAAGCGGGAATCCCCAGGGTTGCAGGCTTTCCGCCACCTTCGCCCCCAGCACGCCGGCGCCCATAATCCCGACGGTGAAATCGTCGGCAAGATACTCAGGCAACGGCTGCCAGCGGGACGCCAGCTTCTGCGCCTGATAGTCATCGAACCGGCGGAACCAGTGTAGAACCTGGCTCACCGCATACTCCTGCATCTGCCGTCCCATGCCCGTATCTTCGAGGCGAAACAGCGGGATCGACAGGGGCAACATATCCGGATGATCGCGCAGCTTACTGAGGATCGAATCCACCCCCGCCCCAAGGGCGAACACGGCCTTCAGCGCCCTGCCCTGCAGCATCTCTACCGGTGGATGCCAGACCAGGGCATAGTCCGCCGGCTGGTTATCGCCCGCTTTCCATTCGCGCACTCGCGCGCCGGGTAACTGCTTTTCCAGCTCTCGGATCCAGTATTGGGTATCAAAGGTCGGATGGTAAAAAATAATCTCCATAGGGGCTCCTGATAGCAAACGCCCGGGGCAGGTTAATGCTGGCGTCTTATTTTACTCATTGTTTTCTATTGGTTTGCCAGCATAGCAAATTTCCCCTTGTCGCAAAGTGAAAAGGGAGTGGCGACAAAAAAAACGGATTTCGCACGTTTAAGGAGCAAGTTGTTCGAAGTTTGTCTAAACGCGCTGATTTTGCAAAAAGTTGATTGACGGGCGATACGTATTTCCCTACATTAGCGCCCGTTCCCGACAACAACGGGAAAGACAATATGGTGAGGTGTCCGAGTGGCTGAAGGAGCACGCCTGGAAAGTGTGTATACGGCAACGTATCGGGGGTTCGAATCCCCCCCTCACCGCCATATTTTAAGAAGAGCTCGTACGCAAGTACGGGCTTTTTTTTCGCATGTGGCACCCGCCGGGGGGAATGAGAATCCCCGACCGGGGTTCGACAACTGGCGCAGCCACCTGGACAGACCGTGAGCCCGCGAGCGGGCTGCCCCGCAGGGGCGAGCGAAGCGAGTCAATCCCCCCCTCACCGCCATATTTTAAGAAGAGCTCGTACGCAAGTACGGGCTTTTTTTTCGCATGTGGCACCCGCTGGGGGGGGTGAGAACCCCCGACCGGGGTTCGACAACTGGCGCAGCCACCTGGACAGACCGCGAGCCTGCGAGCGGGCTGCCCCGACAAAAACGCCGGGAGCGTTTTTGAACAACGCCTGCGTTGGCCCCGCAGGGGCGAGGCCCATGGATGGGCCGAGTAACGGCGAGCGAAGCGAGTCAATCCCCCCTCACCGCCATATTCGAGATGAGAGCCTGTACGCAAGTACGGGCTCTTTTCTTTTATATTCTCCGCTGGGGGGACGCCCCCCGGGAAAAGCGAATCCCGAAGCTAATCCTCCTCCATTCGTTGATACTCTTCGCTGAGGTAATCCACCAGCGCTCTAACGGAGGGCAGCAGCCCGCGCCGGGAGGCAAATACCGCATGGATCACTTCCCGCCGCGGCTGCCACTCATCCAGTACCACCTCTAACTCCCCTGACGCCAGCTGATCGCGCACCATCAATAAAGGAAGCTGCACCACCCCCACGCCGGCTATCGCCGCCTCGCGCAGCGCCAGCATATCGGTGGTCACCATTCGCGGCGTGAAATACACCTCCGCCCTTGCCCCTTCAGGCCCGGTAAGCTGCCATTTATGCTGATGCTTGTTCGCCCCCAGGCTGAGCCCCGGCCAGTCGCTCAGCTCAGACGGCGCCTGCGGGCGTCCGAGCCGGGAAATCAGCTGCGAACTGGCCACCAGCCGGTGCCCGCGGTCCGCCAGCACGCGCATCACCAGGTCGCTGTCCTCGATTGGCCGGGGACGGACGCGGATCGCCACATCAATGCCCTCACCGACCACATCCACCCGGCGGTTGGTCGCCTCAAGATGCAATGTTACCCCGGGATAGCGCGCCATAAATCGCGCCAACATCGGTCCGATATGGACATGCAGCAAGGTGACCGGACAGGTGATCCTGACGCTGCCGCGCGGCTCGGCGCGCAGCGTGTCGACCGCCTGCTGCGCCGCCTCGGCCTCAATCAGCATCGCTTTGCAATGCTGGTAAAAGGTCTGCCCGACCTCGGTGACCGCGAACTGGCGAGTGGTTCGCTGAATCAAACGCACGCCCAACCGCTCCTCGAGTTGCGCAATACGGCGGCTGAGCTTGGATTTCGGCTGGTCAAGCGCTCGCCCCGCCGCGGCGAAACCGCCATGGTCCACGACCTGGACAAACCAGGCGAAGTCATTGAGATCCTGCATCCTTCCTCCATTGTTCCATTTTTGGAACAGTATAGGTCATTTTTGCTTACTACCGCACACGTCGTCCCGGATATAAGCTTATTCACATCAGATACCGATACACAGGAGAAAGCCATGAAACAGATTACAGGAGTCTACACCGCGCCTGCGCAGCATTGGGTAGGCGACGGCTTCCCGGTTCGTTCGATGTTTTCCTATCAGACGCACGGCCAGCAGTTGAGCCCCTTCTTACTGCTCGACTATGCCGGGCCGTACACCTTCCCGGCAGGCAGCGATAAACGCGGCGTCGGTGAGCATCCGCATCGCGGATTCGAAACCGTCACTATCGTCTACGCCGGTGAAGTAGAGCATCGTGACTCCACCGGACGCGGCGGGGTGATCGGCCCAGGCGACGTGCAATGGATGACGGCCGGCGCCGGGATCCTGCACGAAGAGTTCCACTCGGAGGCCTTCACCCGCAGCGGCGGCGAGCTGAAGATGATCCAGCTGTGGGTCAACCTGCCCGCCAAAGACAAAATGACGGCCCCCGGCTACCAGAGCATTACCGCCGGGACAATCCCCACCGCCGCGCTGGCGAATGGCGCCGGACAGGTTCGGGTTATTGCCGGCCAGTATGACGACGTCAGCGGCCCGGCCCATACCTTCTCACCGCTTAACGTGTGGGATCTGCAGCTGAATCAGGGGCACGACCTCACGCTGCGCCAGCCGGAAGGCTGGAGTACTGCGCTGGTGGTACTGGAAGGGGAAGTGATCATCAACGGTTCCGAATCCGCCCGCGAAGGCCAGCTCGCCGTCCTGAGCCAGGCAGGAGACGCACTGCACCTGGAGGCGACCGCCCAGGCAAAAGTTCTGCTGATGGCCGGCGAACCGCTGCAGGAGCCGATTGTGGGCTATGGCCCCTTTGTCATGAATAACAAAACACAGATCGCAGAAGCCGTTCGCGATTTTAACAGCGGCCGCTTTGGCCAAATCTAACTCATTGAGGTGAATACTATGTCTACTCCCGCTAACTTTAACGGTGCTCGTCCGGTGATTGATGTCAACGATACCGCCATGCTGTTGATTGACCACCAGAGCGGCCTGTTCCAGACCGTCGGCGATATGCCGATGCCAGAGCTGCGCGCTCGCGCCGCCGCGCTGGCGAAGATGGCCTCGCTTGCCGGGATCCCGGTGATCACCACCGCTTCCGTGCCGCAGGGGCCGAACGGTCCGCTGATCCCGGAGATTCATGAGAACGCGCCGCATGCGAAATACATCGCCCGTAAAGGCGAGATCAACGCCTGGGATAACCCGGAATTCGTCGCCGCGGTGAAAGCGACCGGTCGCAAAACGCTGATTATCGCCGGGACCATCACCAGCGTCTGCATGGCCTTCCCGGCGATTGCCGCCGTCGCCGACGGTTATAAAGTGTTTGCCGTGATTGACGCGTCCGGCACCTACAGCAAAATGGCGCAGGAGATCACCCTGGCTCGCGTGGTACAGGCCGGCGTAGTGCCGATGGATACCGCCGCCGTCGCCTCTGAGCTGCAGCGTACCTGGAATCGCCCGGACGCCGCAGAATGGGCGGAGGTGTACACCAAAGTCTTCCCGGCCTACCAGCTGCTGATCGAAAGCTACAGCAAAGCGCAGGACGTCGTGAAGAATAACGAACAGCTTGATTCCCAGCGCTAAAACGCCTGCCCCGCTACGTCACAGCGGGGCGTTGTTCATTGCGTGAGCGGTCGGTAAAGAAAGAAGAAAATATGCTTGACCGTTTTAACACAACTCCCTATAGTAGCGCCCCGTTGCCCACCCAAGGTGAGCAGCAAGACAATATGGTGAGGTGTCCGAGTGGCTGAAGGAGCACGCCTGGAAAGTGTGTATACGGCAACGTATCGGGGGTTCGAATCCCCCCCTCACCGCCATATTCGAGATGAGAGCCTGTACGCAAGTACAGGCTCTTTTCTTTTATATTCTCCGCTGGGGGGGGGGATGAGAACCCCCGACCGGGGTTCGACAACTGGCGCAACCACCTGGACAGAACGAAAAAGACAAACCTAATGATACTTTCTCACTTCGTGTTACAGGGGCTTGTTAAGCAAAAATAAAACCAGATTCGCCATATCCTCTGCATAGGTATCATAGTCATCTTGCGCGAGTGATGCATTGTTAATATGATATTTCCCTGAAACATAAAAAGAAGGCGTACCACTTACTTTCATTTTTTCGACCAGATTGTCCTGTCTGGCAATTAAAGCTTTTACCATAAAATTACTTTGCATTTCGGCATATTTCTCGGACGTAATGCCAAGTTGATTAAATACCTTAACAATATCAGCTGTCGTTTTAATATCACGCTTAACCTGTAAGCCTTCAAACAATAACTTTTCCACCTTGCCATCTACCCCAGCATATTGTGCTACGGCCCATGCTTCTGTTAATGCTGGTCCTAAAGGTCCCATCTGGCTGACATGGTATTTTTCCAGTTTCATATCGGCGGGCAGGCGCTTTCTGATAGTTGTATCAACATTGATGCGCTCTGCAAACGCATAACAAGGTCCGCAGTAGAAGGAAAAAAACTCAACCAGTTGCGGCGGTTGCTTAACAGTAGAATTAATGACAGTGAAGTTTTTCCCTGCCTGATAATCTTTACTATAAGCAGCAGATGACAACCCCACCATCAAAATAGTAATTAATAACTTGATAACTTTCCCATGTACGACCATAGTGCTTCCCTTACAAGTATCCATACAATTAAATGAGTAAAACGGCGTAAGACGAAAGAAATTATTAGAAAGGCGCTTATGTATAGCAAAGCAGATATTCTTGTATTACAGAGAAGAAATTCTATCACCTACAGCGATGGATCCCTCAAAACAGAAATTTTATCCGCACTTCAGTCTGTCGCAAAGATCAAAACAACAAAGCCCGGGCTAGCCCGGGCCTTGCTCACAGTATGACGCTCAATAATAGGCTTTCAGCGTCCGCTGGCAGAGGGCCGAGCGCACGCAGTCATCGGTGGTGAAACGCACGATGCCGATCATCTCGTCTTCCTCAAAACGCGCCAGCGCATCACTTAGGCCAGATCTCACACCAGAGGGCAAGTCGCACTGGGTGATATCGCCATTGACGATGACCGTCACGTTCTCCCCGAGGCGGGTTAAAAACATCTTCATTTGCGCTGCGGTCACGTTCTGGGCCTCGTCCAGAATCACCACCGCATTTTCAAAGGTACGTCCGCGCATATAGGCGAACGGCGCGATTTCCACCTTGCCGATTTCCGGACGCAGGCAGTACTGCATAAAGGAAGCCCCCAACCTTTTCACCAGCACGTCATAAACCGGTCGGAAATAGGGCGCGAACTTCTCGGCGATATCTCCCGGTAAGAAGCCGAGATCTTCGTCGGCCTGCAGAACGGGACGGGTAACAATAATTCTGTCCACATCCTTATGGATCAGCGCTTCCGCTGCCTTCGCCGCACTAATCCAGGTCTTGCCGCATCCGGCTTCGCCGGTGGCGAAAATCAGCTGTTTATTGTCGATGGCATTCAGATAATGCGCCTGAGCCTCATTGCGCGCCTCAATTGGGGAAGTATCACGGCTGTCCCGCGCCATGCCAATTGCTTCTACGCCACTCATTTGCACAAGCGATGTGACCGATTCTTCTTCACGCTGCTTATGACTGCGTGAATCCCGTCTCAGCACACGTTTTGCTTCACGACGAGCTTTGATCACTGCTTTTTGTCTTCCCATGGATAGCACCTTGCGTTGTAGGTTTACATCACACGCGTCAACATCGACGCGACTATGCGCACGAACGATTGAGGTTTGGCTTCCTTGTAAGCCATTGCTTGCCGGTAGAACTGACAACGAGTCGCGGCTACGCGCACCGCGTACCCTGCCAAGGTGATAATAATTCGAAGCGGAGGGAGAAAGAG
Source organism: Klebsiella sp. TF21-TM (assembly GCF_019753495.1). Taxonomy (NCBI): domain Bacteria; kingdom Pseudomonadati; phylum Pseudomonadota; class Gammaproteobacteria; order Enterobacterales; family Enterobacteriaceae; genus Klebsiella; species Klebsiella sp. TF21-TM. The sequence continues at coordinate 79,538 of NZ_JAIJYL010000021.1, forward strand.
TGAGAAAATCGCTGCCGGAAGCGGGGCTTCCGTGCTGAAGAGTACGGTCTGTGGTTTTACGTTGTCCGGTACGGGACCTTACCATTCGCGATCTCCATAGTGAAACGTCACACTGCCGGGAACTACCGCGTATGTAATAAGTACATCAAAAAAGATTCTTAATGCAACTTATTTTTCACAATGACGCAACAAATAGTTCTTAAGCAAGTGTAGGAGACTATCGGTCATTTGTATTACAGAAATATAACACATGGCAGGAAATATAAGAAAAATGAGAAAAACAGCAGAAAACGCCCTGCCCTTGCGGACAGGGTCGGTATCAGGCCTGCAGCAGCGTCTGTCCCAGGTAGTGCTTGTCATCCACTACGCCGGGTAAAACAAAGAAGTAGCCCCCGCCAATGGGTTTGACGTACTCCTCCAGCGCCTCGCCGTTAAGCCGTTTCTGCACCGTCAGAAAACCCTTTTCCAGATCGTGCTGATAGCAAACGAACAACAGCCCCATATCCAGTTGCCCGGCGTTAGTGACGCCCAGCGAATAGCTGTAGCCGCGGCGCATCATCAGGCTGGACTGGGTTTCCGGCGTGCGAGGATTGGCCAGACGAATATGGCTATCCAGCGCGATCGTCTCGCCGCCAGGATCGTTGCTGTAATCCGGGGTATCGTGCTCGTTTTTCATCCCCAGCGGCGCTCCGGTGTGTTTGTCGCGGCCAAAGATCGTCTGCTGCTCTTTCAGCGGCGTCCGGTCCCAGAACTCGACGTGAAACTGGATGATGCGCGCCGCCTGATAGCTGCCGCCCACGGCCCAGGCCGGCTCGTCCTGATCCGCCGTTACCCACACGACCTGATCCATCAGCGCGCTGTCATGGCTCGCCGGATTAGCGGTGCCGTCTTTGAAACCCAGCAGATTGATGGGGGTCTCTTTGCCTTTGCTGCGCGCCGCGCTATCGGAGATAAACCCTTCCCGCTTCCAGCGCACGCTGAGCAAATCCGGCGTATGTTTGATGACATCGCGCAGGGCGTGGATCACCGTATCCTGAGTATTGGCGCAGATCTGCAGCAGCAGGTCGCCATGGCACAGGGCGGCATCCAGCGAATCATTGGGGAAGCGAGTCATCGGCTGCAGTTTTCTCGGCACTTTATCCGCGAGACCAAAGCGCTCATCAAACAGTGAATGGCCGACCGAGACGGTGATGGTCAGGTTATCCGGGGCAATCCACGGCCCTAAGATGCCGGAATCCATCGGCGGCAGCCGGGGATTAGGCGTATCGGGCGCCGGGCCGCCGTGGGTTAAAAAGGCGATACGCTGGGTCAGCAGCCGGAACAGACGCTCGAGGTCGGCTTTATCTGACGCCAGCACGTCGAACGCCACCAGCATCATCGAGGCCTGCTGCGGCGTCAGAATGCCCGCCTGATGCCGGCCGTAGAATGGCTGTTTTTCCTGACGCGCGTCGGGTGCGAGCGTCCCGGGGGAGCTTTCCGCTTTTGCCGCATGCGCCACCGGGCAACCGCCGGTGATGGCCAGCGCGCCGCCAAGCGCGCCGATCCCTTTCAGTAAGCGACGACGTGACGGCTCGTTCACGTCGTGTGGTTTCTGTTGTGCCATCGACTTAGTCCAGACCCAGGATCCCGCGCAGCTGAGCCAGATCTTCCGCCAGGGTGGTGATCGGCCCTTTCAGCGCATTACGGTCAGCGGTGGTCAGCTTATCGTAAGTTTCGAAACCGTCTTTGGTGCGGTATTTGCTGAGGATACTGTCCACTTTCTTAAAGTTGGCGTCCACTTTCGCCAGCAGCGCGCTGTTCTCTTTTTGCAGCTGCGGGCGCAGCAGGTCGACAATTTTCTGGGCACCGTCAATATTGGCCTGGAAGTCCCACAGGTCGGTATGGCTGTAGCGATCTTCTTCACCGCTGATCTTGCTGGCCGCGACTTCTTCAATTAATCCTGCCGCACCGCCCACGACTTTTGACGGCGGGAACGCCAGCTCGCTGATGCGTTTTTGCAGCTCCAGCACATCGCTGTTCAGCTGATCGGCATATTTTTCCATGCCCTTGACGCTGTTATCGCCAAACAGCGCCTTTTCCAGACGGTGGAAACCGGTGAATTTCGGATCTTCCGCTTTTTTCTCGAAATCGTCTTCGCGGGCGTCGATGCTGCCGTCAAGGTCAGAGAACAGCTCGGCGATCGGCTCGATGCGCTCGTAATGCTGGCGCGTCGGGGCGTACAGCGCTTTCGCTTTCTCGATATCGCCCGCTTTCACCGCGTCGGTAAAGGCTTTGGTGCCGCTGACCAGCTGCGCGGTTTCCGCCGTCACATAGGCTTTGTAAGCGGTGATCGCTTCGCCGAGGCTCAGCACCGCATCGGCTTTCGCCGCGTCTTTGGTGGCGGCGCCGGTGACGATCAGTTTGCCTTTCGGGTTGGTGAGCAGGCCGCAGGTCATGTCATATTCGCCCGGCTGCAGGTTCGCGGTGAGCTTCTGGGTAAAGCCCGGCGCGATGTTCTCACGCTCTTCCACCACCATGACCCCTTTCAGAATCTCCCACTCCAGCGCTTTCTGGCTGTGGTTCTGAATAATAAACTGGGTTTTACCCGCGTTAACGGTCACCTGCATCGGCTCGCACTGTTTATCGTTGACGGTGACTTTGACCTGCGGGATATCCGCAGCCTGAGCACCGAATGCAGAGCTGAGCAGCGCGGCCACGGTCACCCGCAGCGCATTACGGCGAAAATGAATCATCATGATCATCCCTTTCGGTAAGTAGAGTGTCGCTTATAAGCTCGCAGCGGCCGGTCAGGCAGCCCGCGAGGCAGTCGTATTATTTCGCGGCGGCAGCGCAAACAGCACCAGCGCCGGGATCAGATAAAGCAGATAGACAGCCACTTCGCTGACGCTTGGCGTCTCCTGGTAGCCGAAGATCCCTTCCAGCAGCGTGCCGAACAGCGTATGCGTCGACAGCACAGCGCTCAGATCGAAGGCGGTCTCCTGGAACAGGTTCCACAGGCCCGCCTCGTGGAAGGCGCGGATCGCCCCCGCGGCCAGGCCAGCGGCCACCAGCAGGATAAACAGGCTGGTCCATTTGAAGAACACGCCGAGGTTGAGACGGATACCGCCCCAGTAGAGCAGGAAGCCCAGCACGATAGCCGTGGCCAGCCCCAGTAGCGCCCCCAGCGGCGGCCAGATGCCGACATCCTGCTGGAATGCCGCCAGCAGAAAGAAGACCGACTCCAGCCCCTCACGGGCGACCGCGAAAAAGACCATCATCACCAGCGCCCAGCCATGGTGATTGCCGCGCTGTAGCGCCTTGTCCACGGCCTGCTCCAGCTGCTGCTTGACGTTGCGTGAGACATTGCGCATCCAGAAGACCATCCACGTCAGGATCACCACCGCGATGACCGCGACAATCCCTTCGAACAGCTCCTGTTCACGCTGAGGAAATTCACCGGTGGTTTCGTTGATAAAAATGCCTAAGCCAAGACACAGCGCCGCCGCGAGGATCACGCCAATCCACATCACGCCAATCCAGTTGCCGCGCTGGGTGCGTTTCAGATAGCTGGCGATCAGGCTGACAATCAGCGCCGCCTCCAGGCCTTCGCGTAACATAATGAGAAATGGGACAAACATGCCAATACCCTTAAATGTAAAGCACCGTCAACGAATGCAAAAACAGGTAATATTTATGATAGTGATTATCATTACAATACTCAGAAACACAAGCAAAATGTGCAGAGAATGATGATCAGTTGTAAATAAATCGCTGGCAAATAATGACTTATGAAAATATTCGCCTGTTATGAGGGAAAAGAATAAGCAAAGGATTTTTTACGTCAGATATTTACCCGTCGCAGCGGCTATGGCTAAATGGCGGCCTTATTGACCTGCGAAAAGAACAACATGACTGCATTTTTTCATTTCCTGCTGGCGCTGGCGGTGATCCTCGCCCTGGCCTGGCTTGTCAGCTATGACAGACAAAAAATTCGTATTCGTTATATTCTCCAGTTGATTATTATCGAAATAGCGCTCGCTTTCTTTTTCCTGCACGCCGAAAGCGGCCTGTGGCTGGTGAAAAATATCTCCGGCTTTTTTGCTTCGCTATTAGGCTTTGCCGCCGAAGGGACCAATTTCGTCTTTGGCGGCATGAGCGAAAAAGGCTTAGCCTTTATTTTCCTTGGCGTCCTGTGTCCGATTGTGTTTATTTCCGCGCTGATTGGTATTCTCCAGCACTGGCGGATCCTGCCGATTTTTATTCGCGTCATTGGCACCCTGCTGTCGAAGGTCAACGGCATGGGTAAGCTGGAATCTTTTAACGCCGTCAGCTCACTGATCCTCGGCCAGTCAGAAAACTTCATCGCCTACAAAGGCGTGCTGGGCGACCTCTCCTCGCGGCGTCTGTTCACCATGGCGGCGACGGCCATGTCGACCGTATCGCTGTCGATCGTCGGCGCCTATATGACCATGCTGGACGCCAAATATGTCGTCGCGGCGCTGATCCTGAATATGTTCAGCACCTTTATCGTGCTGTCGGTGATTAACCCGACGCGGCCGGGCAGCGAGCAGGAAATGAAGCTGGAGAAGCTGCATGAATCGCAGAGTTTCTTTGAAATGCTCGGGGAATATATTCTGGCCGGCTTTAAGGTGGCGATGATTATTCTGGCGATGCTGATCGGCTTTATCGCGCTGATCAGCGCCATTAACGCGCTGTTCGCTACCCTGTTTGGCCTCAGCTTCCAGCAGATCCTCGGCTACGTCTTCTATCCGCTGGCCTGGCTTATCGGCATTCCGCTGAGCGATGCGCTAAACGCCGGCAGCATCATGGCCACCAAGCTGGTCGCGAACGAATTTGTGGCGATGATTGAGTTGCAAAAGATTGCCGCCAGCATGACGCCGCGCGGGCTCGGCATTCTCTCGGTCTTTCTGGTGTCGTTTGCCAACTTTGCCTCGATCGGCATTATCGCCGGGGCGATCAAAGGCCTGAATGAACCGCAGGGCAATATCGTCTCCCGCTTCGGCCTGCGGCTGGTGTATAGCGCCACGCTGGTGAGTCTGCTTTCGGCCAGCTTCGCCGGGCTGGTGCTGTAAGACAAACGGCGGGGCTGCCCCCGCCGTTAACTCAGAACTGTACGCAGACCGGCTGGTCGACACGCATCACCGACTCCTGCGCGAACCGTAATTTATAGCCCTGGCGCAGCGCCTCAATACCGGCCTCGCTCTGCGCGTCGTTGCCATGGATCACCATCAGCGCCTTACTCTGCTCCCGCACCACCTGTCCATTCTGGCCCAGCCACTGGCCGCGAGCGTCAAACACCGTCAGCCCGTCGCGAAAACGCGGCGTGACGTCGCGGTCGACAAACTGTTGCCACTCATCAGGGGTGATGTCTTTCCCCGCCGGGCGGCTCAGGCCGAAGTAAAGCGTGGTTTGCACCATGGACTTATCCGCCGGGCAGGCGCCGGGCTTCGGCGCGCTGGTCGACGAACTTCCACCCGCCGCGCAGCCGCTGAGTAACCCTGCCAGCACCAGCGCCATTGCACCCTGTCTGAACGTCATCTTTGCTATCCTCATTGTTATTAGTCAGGAAATATCAGCGGATTTTCAAATAATTAGCAAGGGTTATAATATTCCGGCCCGGCAACAGGCAAAAAAAAGCCCGCCAGCGGCGGGCTCATGAACATCAGTTGATCTTACTCAGCCGTGGCGCGAACCGGCGGCGGCGTATGGTAGTGGGCATCCGCTTCGGCGAAGCGCTGCTGCATGCTGGCCGACGGCGCTTTATCCAGCAGGCTAAAGACCACGATCCCGATGCTGCCGAAGACAAAGCCCGGAATAATTTCATACAGGCCCAGCCAGCCAAACTGCTTCCAGACGATCACGGTCAGGGCGCCAATCACCATCCCGGCCAGCGCGCCGTTACGGGTCATGCGCGACCACATCACCGAGAACAGCACCACCGGACCAAAGGCGGCGCCGAAGCCGGCCCAGGCATAGCTCACCAGACCCAGCACGCGGTTTTCCGGATTGGCCGCCAGGGCAATCGCCACCAGGGCAACCACCAGCACCATCATCCGGCCCACCCACACCAGCTCTTTCTGACCGGCGTTTTTACGCAGGAAGGCTTTATACAGGTCTTCGGTAATCGCGCTGGAGCAGACCAGCAGCTGACAGCTCAGGGTGGACATCACCGCCGCCAGAATCGCCGACAGCAGGATCCCGGCAATCCATGGGTTAAACAGGATTTGCGCCAGTTCGATAAACACGCGCTCGGCATTCTGGTTAACCGCGCCCGCCAGGCTCGGGTTGCTATTGAAGTAGGCGATACCAAAGAAGCCGACGGCCACCGCCCCGGCGAGGCAGAGGATCATCCAGGTCATACTAATGCGACGCGCGTGGACGATGCTGTGGTGCGAATCCGCCGCCATAAAGCGCGCCAGAATATGCGGCTGACCGAAATAACCCAGTCCCCAGCCCATCAGCGAAATAATCGCCACGAAATTCAGCCCTTTCAGCATGTCGATATTTTCGATGCTCTTTTGCTTAATGACTTCCAGCGAATCGCCAAAGCCGCCGACGGAAATAATCACGATCACCGGGGTGAGGATCAGCGCGAAAATCATCAGGCTGGCCTGCACGGTATCCGTCCAGCTGACGGCGAGGAAGCCGCCGACAAAGGTATAGATAATTGTCGCCGCCGCGCCGGCCCACAGCGCGGTTTCATAACTCATACCGAAGGTGCTTTCAAACAGACGCGCCCCCGCCACAATTCCCGAGGCGCAATAGATGGTAAAGAACAGCAGAATAACCAGCGCTGAAATAATTCTCAGCACCCGGCTTTTATCTTCAAAACGGCCGGTAAAATAATCGGGCAGCGTCAGGGCGTTATTATTCACCTCGGTATGCACGCGCAGGCGCCCGGCTACCAGCTTCCAGTTAACCCACGCCCCCAGCGTTAAGCCGATGGCGATCCAGCTTTCGGAGATCCCGGAGAGAAAAATGGCGCCCGGCAGGCCCATCAGCAGCCAGCCGCTCATGTCCGAGGCGCCGGCGGAAAGCGCGGTCACAAATGGCCCCAGACTGCGTCCCCCGAGAATATAATCATCAAAGTTTTTGGTCGAACGCCAGGCAATAAACCCTATCAATACCATACCAAGAATATAAATAATAAATGTCACCAGCATCGGTGTGCTAATAGCCATGCAAAGTCTCCAGAATTTTTATCGACAGCGTCCAACTTCGTCGTTTTTTTCCACTACCGGAACGGGGTAATGGCGCATTGTTTAATTGGGCGACCGTATCCTGACGGAAGCTTCGGTTTTTCACAAACGATTTAACACAGCATTTACACGAAAAACCGACGGCGCAAAACGTCAATTTGCGAGAGGTTGCACTCTCTCACGTTTTTAAAGGTTGCACCAAACAAAAGTGTTAACTCACGCATACAAATACCCTATGAGCCCGGGGTTAAAATTCTGCTATTTTAGGCACTATTTTTAACAAATCCGCCATTTCACGGCTTTCGTCACACGCCTCAATTAACAAGGTTGCACAAAGTTGCAACATAGTGGATATTTCCAGGCAACCGCATAAGCCTAACGATAAATGACAGGAGTTTTGAGCATGGGCACCACCACCATGGGTGTTAAGCTTGACGACGCAACCCGCGAGCGCATTAAGTCCGCCGCGAGCCGTATTGACCGCACGCCGCACTGGCTGATTAAGCAGGCCATCTTCAACTATCTGGAAAAGCTGGAGAACGACGAAACGCTGCCCGAACTGCCGGCGCTGCTCTCCGGGGCCGCCAATGAAAGCGATGAAGCGGGTTCCCCGGCGGAAGAGCCGTATCAGCCGTTCCTCGAATTCGCCGAGCAGATCCTGCCGCAGTCGGTAAGCCGCGCGGCGATCACCGCCGCCTGGCGTCGCCCGGAAACCGACGCGGTGCCGATGCTGCTGGAGCAGGCCCGACTGCCGCAGCCGCTGGGCGAGCAGGCGCATAAACTGGCGTATCAGCTGGCGGAAAAACTGCGCAACCAGAAGACCGCCAGCGGCCGCGCCGGCATGGTGCAGAGTCTGCTGCAGGAGTTCTCCCTCTCCTCACAGGAAGGGGTGGCGCTGATGTGCCTGGCGGAAGCCCTGCTGCGTATTCCGGATAAAGCCACCCGCGATGCGCTGATCCGCGACAAAATCAGCAACGGCAACTGGCAGTCGCACATCGGCCGCAGCCCGTCGCTGTTCGTCAATGCCGCCACCTGGGGGCTGCTGTTCACCGGCAAACTGGTCTCCACCCACAACGAAACCAGCCTCTCACGCTCGCTGAACCGCATCATTGGCAAGAGCGGCGAACCGCTGATCCGTAAGGGCGTGGATATGGCGATGCGCCTGATGGGCGAGCAGTTCGTCACCGGGGAAACCATCGCCGAAGCGCTGGCTAACGCCCGCAAGCTGGAAGATAAAGGTTTCCGCTACTCCTACGATATGCTCGGCGAAGCGGCCCTGACCGCCGCCGACGCCCAGGCCTATATGGTCTCTTATCAGCAGGCGATCCATGCCATCGGCAAAGCTTCCAACGGCCGCGGCATTTATGAAGGCCCGGGCATCTCCATTAAGCTCTCGGCTCTGCACCCGCGCTACAGCCGCGCCCAGTATGACCGGGTGATGGAAGAGCTCTATCCGCGTCTGAAATCGCTGACCCTGCTGGCGCGCCAGTATGACATCGGCATTAACATCGATGCTGAAGAGGCCGACCGTCTCGAGATCTCCCTCGACCTGCTGGAAAAACTGTGCTTCGAGCCGGAGCTGGCGGGCTGGAACGGCATCGGTTTTGTTATTCAGGCCTACCAGAAGCGCTGCCCGTTCGTCATCGACGCGCTGATCGATCTCGCCACCCGAAGCCGTCGTCGCCTGATGATCCGTCTGGTGAAAGGCGCCTACTGGGACAGCGAAATCAAACGCGCGCAAATGGAAGGTCTCGAAGGCTATCCGGTCTACACCCGCAAGGTTTACACCGACGTCTCCTATCTCGCCTGCGCGAAAAAGCTGCTGGCGGTGCCGAACCTGATTTATCCGCAGTTCGCCACTCACAACGCCCATACTCTGGCGGCTATCTACCAGCTGGCGGGCCAGAACTACTACCCTGGCCAGTATGAGTTCCAGTGCCTGCACGGCATGGGCGAACCGCTGTACGAGCAGGTGGTGGGCAAAGTCGCCGACGGCAAACTGAACCGGCCGTGCCGGATCTACGCTCCGGTGGGCACCCACGAGACGCTGCTGGCGTATCTGGTGCGTCGTCTGCTGGAGAATGGCGCCAATACCTCCTTCGTCAACCGTATCGCGGACAATACCCTGCCGCTGGACGAGCTGGTGGCCGACCCGGTCAGCGCGGTGGAAAAACTGGCGCAGCAGGAAGGCCAGGCCGGTCTGCCGCACCCGAAAATTCCGCTGCCGCGCGATCTCTACGGCAGCGGCCGGAGCAACTCCGCCGGTCTGGATCTGGCTAACGAGCATCGTCTGGCCTCCCTCTCCTCTTCCCTGCTCAACAGCGCCCTGCATAAATGGCAGGCATTGCCGATGCTGGAGCAGCCGGTGGCCGAAGGCGAGATGCAGCCGGTGGTCAACCCGGCGGAGCCGAAGGATATCGTCGGTTACGTCCGCGAAGCCAGCGATGACGAAGTGCAGCAGGCGCTCACCAGCGCTATCAACAACGCGCCCATCTGGTTCGCCACCCCGCCGCAGGAGCGCGCCGCCATTCTTGAGCGCGCCGCGGTGCTGATGGAAAGCCAGATGCCGACCCTGATGGGGATCCTGGTGCGCGAAGCGGGTAAAACCTTCAGCAACGCCATCGCCGAAGTGCGCGAAGCCGTTGACTTCCTCCACTACTACGCCGGTCAGGTGCGCGACGATTTCGATAATGAAACCCACCGTCCGCTGGGTCCGGTGGTCTGCATCAGCCCATGGAACTTCCCGCTGGCGATCTTCACCGGGCAGATTGCCGCCGCGCTGGCGGCCGGCAACAGCGTGCTGGCGAAACCGGCGGAGCAGACGCCGCTTATCGCCGCTCAGGGCGTGGCGATCCTGCTGGAAGCCGGCGTGCCGCCAGGGGTGATCCAGCTGCTGCCGGGCCGCGGGGAAACCGTCGGCGCCGCGCTGACATCCGATGAGCGCGTGCGCGGCGTGATGTTCACCGGCTCCACCGAAGTGGCCACCCTGCTGCAACGCAATATCGCCAGCCGCCTCGACGCTCAGGGACGCCCAACGCCGCTGATCGCCGAAACCGGCGGGATGAACGCGATGATCGTCGACTCGTCGGCGCTTACCGAGCAGGTGGTGATCGACGTCCTGGCTTCCGCGTTCGACAGCGCCGGTCAGCGCTGCTCCGCCCTGCGCGTCCTCTGCCTGCAGGAAGAGGTAGCCGACCACACCTTAACCATGCTGCGCGGCGCGATGAGCGAGTGTCGCATGGGCAATCCCGGCCGCCTGACCACCGATATCGGCCCGGTTATCGATGCGGAAGCGAAAGAGAATATCGAACGCCATATTCAGACGATGCGCGCCAAAGGCCGCACCGTCTATCAGGCGGTGCGCGAGAATAGCGAAGACGCCCGCGAATGGAACCACGGGACCTTTGTGCCGCCGACGCTTATCGAACTCGACAGCTTCGACGAGCTGAAAAAAGAGGTCTTCGGCCCGGTGCTGCACGTGGTGCGCTATAACCGTAACGAGCTGGACAAACTGGTGGAGCAGATTAACGCTTCCGGCTACGGCCTGACCCTCGGCGTACATACCCGTATCGACGAGACCATCGCCCAGGTCACCGGCAGCGCGAAGGTAGGCAACCTGTACGTCAACCGCAATATGGTTGGCGCGGTGGTCGGCGTGCAGCCGTTCGGCGGCGAAGGGTTGTCCGGTACCGGTCCAAAAGCCGGCGGTCCGCTGTACCTTTACCGCCTGCTCTCCAGCCGTCCGCAGGGCGCGGTTGGCGTGACCTTCGCCCGCCAGGATGCAGAGCGTCCGCTGGACGCCCAACTGAAAACGCTGCTGGAAAAACCGCTGCAGGCGCTGCAGCAGTGGGCGGCGGGCCGTCCTGAGCTGCAGGCTCTGTGCCAGCAGTACAGCGAGCAGGCGCAAAGCGGCACCCAACGCCTGCTTCCGGGGCCCACCGGCGAGCGCAACACCCTGACGCTGATGCCTCGCGAGCGCGTGCTGTGCGTGGCGGATAATGAGCAGGATGCGCTGATCCAGCTGGCGGCCGTGCTGGCGGTCGGTTGTGAAGTGCTGTGGCCGGACAGCGCCCTGCAGCGCGATCTGGCGAAGAAACTCCCGCGGGACGTCAGCGAGCGGATCCGTTTCGCCAAAGCGGATCAGTTGCCTGGCCAGGCCTTCGACGCGGTTATCTATCACGGCGACTCCGACCAGCTGCGCGAGCTGTGCGAGCAGGTGGCGGCGCGCGACGGGGCGATTGTCTCCGTGCAGGGCTTCGCCCGCGGCGAAACCAATCTGCTGCTGGAGCGGTTGTACATCGAGCGTTCGCTGAGCGTCAACACCGCGGCGGCAGGCGGTAACGCCAGCCTGATGACCATCGGCTAAGACAGGCTCCCCGGTGGCGCTGTGCGCCGCCATCCGGGAAATCGGCGATGCGATCAGCTAATGACAGCCGACGTCAGCTGTGCTTAATTAAGGCTCCCGGACGGGAGCCTTTTTTATGGGAGCAGAACAATGAAACGCATGTTATTTGCCGCGGCGGTCTTGCTGGCCAGCGGCGCGGCGCTGGCGGACGAGTGCAGCAACGCCAACACCCAGACCGAAATGAATCAGTGCGCGGCCGCGCAGTATCAGGCAGCCGACAAAAAGCTGAACGACACCTGGCAGCAGGCTCTGCAGCGTGCGGTGGGTAAACAGCAGACATTACTGAAGCAGGCCCAGCAGGCATGGATCGCCCTGCGCGACGCCGACTGCGCTTTCCTCGCGTCCGGAGCCGAAGGCGGCAGCATGCAGCCGATGCTGGTGAGCCAGTGCATGACCGATAAGAGCGTGGAGCGGGAATCTTTCCTCGCCTCGCTGCTGCAGTGCGAGGACGGCGATCAAAGCTGCCCGCTGCCGCCGGCCAATTAACGGACGCGAATGCCTTCGATAATCATCCGCTGGACATTATCGACCGTTTGCTCAAAAAAGGCCGCGTCCTGCAGCGTGGCGCCGGTGACCGCCTCCACCTGGGTGGCGAAGTCGGCGTAATGCTGGGTAGTGGCCCAGATCATAAAGATTAAATGCTGCGGATCGACCGGCGCCAGCTTGCCGCGGTCGATCCAGCCGGAAACAATCGCCGATTTCTCATCGACCAGCGCTTTCAGATCCCCGGTCAGTTCGCCCATCAGCAGCGGCGCGCCCTGCAACATCTCAAGGCAGAAGAGCTTCGAGGCCTGGGGGTGATCGCGGGACACCTCCAGCTTCAGACGAATATACTCGCGGATCGCCACCAGCGGGCTGATATCCTCGCGAAAGGCCTTCAGCGGCGCCAGCCAGATGGCGAGGATCTGCTGCAGAACGGCCACGTACAGCGCCTCTTTCGAAGGGTAGTAATAGAGCAGATTGGTTTTCGACACCCCGGCGCGCTCAGCCACCTGCTCCAGTCGCGTACCGTGAATACCAAATTGCGAAAATGCCTCCAGCGCGGCGGCCAGGATGGCCTCCTTTTTGGCGCTGACCGCTTGTGAACGTTTGCCGTTTTTCTTCACCGCGCCCTGTGCCATACATCCTCTCCTTCAGTTGACGCCACCAGCATAGCAAAAGCCCTTCGCCGACACGACCCCATGCACCCTGATTGCGCATGACTGCCGTTTTTTCGTGCACTGATTTTGACCATCCAGTCCACTTTTTTATCGTCCTTTTTAGCAACCCAATAGCAACACATTAATAACATTAGCATTTATAAAACTGGCATCGCGTTTGCTTTACCTCTTCTGCGAGGTGGTCCAGGGAGAGGCAGGATGCCGCGCCACCGCAACCCATCTTCCATGACTGTAGAGAGGTAGGTATGAAAATTGGTGTTTTCGTTCCCATTGGCAACAACGGCTGGCTGATCTCCACCCATGCCCCGCAGTATATGCCGACCTTCGAACTGAATAAGGCTATCGTGCAGAAAGCCGAGCACTACCATTTCGACTTCGCGCTCTCCATGATCAAGCTGCGCGGCTTCGGCGGGAAAACCGAATTCTGGGATCACAACCTGGAGTCCTTCACCCTGATGGCCGGCCTGGCCGCGGTGACCTCGAAGATCCAGATCTACGCCACCGCCGCCACCCTCACGCTGCCGCCGGCGATCGTCGCCCGGATGGCCTCCACCATCGACTCCATCTCCGGCGGCCGGTTTGGCGTCAATCTGGTGACCGGCTGGCAAAAACCGGAATATGACCAGATGGGCATGTGGCCAGGGGATGACTATTTCGCCAGCCGCTATGACTATCTCACCGAATACGTTCAGGTGCTCCGCGACCTGTGGGGCACCGGGCGCAGCGATTTCAAAGGCGACTACTTCACCATGAACGACTGCCGGGTCAGCCCGCGCCCTTCGCAGCCGATGAAGGTGATCTGCGCCGGGCAGAGCGACGCCGGCATGGCCTTCTCCGCCCAGCACGCCGACTATAACTTCTGCTTTGGCAAAGGGGTCAACACGCCAACGGCCTTCGCGCCGACCGCGGCGCGTATGATGCAGGCGGCGGAAAAAACCGGCCGTGACGTAGGCTCCTATGTGCTGTTCATGGTGATCGCTGACGAAACCGACGAAGCGGCGCGCGCCAAATGGGAGCACTACAAAGCGGGCGCCGATGAAGAAGCGCTGGCGTGGCTCACCGAGCAGAGTCAGAAAGACACCCGCTCCGGCAGCGATACCAACGTGCGCCAGATGGCCGACCCCACCTCGGCGGTCAATATCAACATGGGCACCCTTGTCGGATCCTATGCCAGCGTCGCCCGTATGCTTGATGAAGTCGCGAGCGTGCCCGGCACCGACGGCGTGCTGCTGACCTTTGATGATTTTCTTGCCGGCATCGACGCCTTTGGCGAACGCATTCAGCCGCTGATGCGCTGCCGGGACCATATTGCTCCTGTTACCCGTGAGGTGGCCTGATGATTACCCTTCCCGCTCGCCCGGAATCCCTGACCTTCCCGCCGCAGCAGAGCGCGCTGATTGTTGTCGATATGCAGAACGCCTACGCCAGCCTGGGCGGTTATCTGGATCTCGCCGGATTTGACGTCTCCGCCACCCGGCCGGTTATCGACAATATTAATACCGCCGTCGCCGCCGCTCGCGCCGCGGGCATGCTGATTATCTGGTTCCAGAACGGCTGGGATGACCAGTATGTTGAAGCCGGCGGCCCGGGCTCGCCGAACTACCATAAGTCCAACGCGCTGAAAACGATGCGTCAGCGCCCGGAACTGCAGGGCAAGCTGCTGGCGAAAGGCGGCTGGGATTATCAGCTGGTGGACGAGCTGACGCCGCAGGAAGGCGACATCGTGTTGCCGAAACCGCGCTACAGCGGCTTCTTTAACACTCCGCTCGACAGCATTTTGCGCAGCCGCGGCATCCGTCATCTGGTGTTCACCGGGATCGCCACCAACGTCTGCGTCGAATCGACGCTGCGCGATGGTTTCTTCCTCGAATACTTCGGCGTGGTGCTGGAGGATGCTACCCATCAGGCCGGACCGGCCTTCGCCCAGCAGGCGGCGCTGTTCAATATAGAAACCTTTTTCGGCTGGGTCAGCGACGTCGAGAGCTTCTGCCGCGCGCTGTCCCCTGCCACCCCGCTGTCTTTAGCCCAGGAGAAACGTTATGCCTAAACAGGTGATTATTCCGCCAGGCACCACCACGCCGATTGCCCCCTTTGTTCCGGGGACGCTCGCCGATGGCGTGATCTACGTCTCCGGCACTCTGCCGTTTGATAAGCAAAACAATGTGGTGCACATCGGCGACCCAAAGGCGCAAACCCGCCACGTGCTGGAGACCATCAAGTGCGTTATCGAAACGGCGGGCGGGAGTATGGCGGATGTGACTTTCAACAGCATCTTTATCACCGACTGGACAAATTACGCCGCGATTAACGAGGTTTACGCCGAGTTCTTCCCCGGCGATAAACCCGCGCGCTTCTGCATTCAGTGCGGGCTGGTGAAGCCCGATGCGCTGGTGGAAATCGCCAGCGTCGCCCATATCGGCACCCCGACATGATGAGGCTCAATATTGCTCCGGCCCCATGGCCCGGCGCGCCGGTGGTGGTCCTCAGCGCAGGTCTGGGCGGCGGCGGCGGCTACTGGCTGGCGCAGCGCGCGGCGCTGGAGGAACAGTATCAGCTGGTGAGTTATGACCATAACGGGACCGGGGAGAACGCCGGTCCACTGCCCGCCGACTACAGCATGGCGACGATGGCCGGGGAGCTGTTCAGCGCGCTGCAGGCGGCGGGGATCGCCCGCTTCGCGCTGGTGGGCCACGCGCTGGGGGCGCTGATTGGCCTGCAGCTGGCGCTCGATCGCCCCGAGGCGGTGAGCGCCCTGGTGCTGGTCAACGGCTGGCTGTCGCTGTCGCCGCACACCCGCCGCTGCTTCCTGGTGCGCGAGCGTCTGCTGCATGCCGGCGGCGCGCAGGCGTGGGTCGAAGCGCAGCCGCTGTTTCTCTACCCGGCGGAATGGATGGCCGCGCGCCTGCCGCGCCTCGAAGCCGAAGATGCGCTTGCCATCAGCCATTTTCAGGGCAAGGAGAACCTGCTGAAGCGGCTGCAGGCCCTGAAGCAGGCTGATTTTTCCCGTCGCGCGGCGGCCATCGCCTGCCCGACGCTGATGGTTAGCGCCGCTGACGACCTGCTGGTCCCGGCCTCCTGCTCCCGCGTGCTGCAGACGGCGATCCCCGGCAGCCAGCGCGTGGAAATGCCGTGGGGCGGGCATGCCTGCAACGTCACCGACGCCGATACCTTTAATACCATTTTACGCGACGGGCTGGCCGCTATGCTGCCGGTCGCCAGGGAGACCCGATGAACGACGCGATAAACCAGACGGCCTGCGAGACGCTGTTTACCCAGGCCCGGACCCACAACGGCTGGCTGGATAAGCCAGTGAGCGATGCGCAGCTGCAGGCAGTCTGGGACCTGATGAAAATGGGGCCGACTTCCGCCAACTGTTCGCCGGCGCGCATCGTGTTCGTGCGCAGCGCGGACGGCAAAGAGAAGCTCCGCCCGACGCTCTCCAGCGGCAATCTGCAGAAAACCATGCAGGCGCCGGTGACCGCCATCGTGGCGTGGGACAGCGCCTTTTACGACCGGCTACCGACCCTGTTTCCCCACGGCGATGCCCGCAGCTGGTTCACCTCCAGCCCGCAGCTGGCGGAAGAGACCGCGTTTCGCAACAGCTCCCTGCAGGCGGCGTATCTGATTTTCGCCTGCCGGGCGCTGGGACTCGACACCGGGCCGATGTCCGGTTTCGATCGGGAAAAAGTCGATGCAGCGTTTTTCGCCGACAACGGCTGGAAAAGCAACCTGCTGGTGAACATCGGCTATGGCGACCCCGGCAAACTGTATGGCCGCCTGCCGCGTCTGTCCTTTGATGAAGCCTGCCTGCTGGCATAAGGAGTTGGCGATGAAGTTAGCGGACAAAGAGAGTTTTCGTGACGCCATGGCCCGCGTCGGCGCCGCGGTTAACATTATTACCACCGATGGCCCGGCGGGCCGGGCGGGCTTTACCGCCAGCGCGGTCTGCAGCGTGACCGACACCCCGCCGACCCTGTTGGTCTGTCTGAACCGCTCAGCCTCCGTGTGGCCGGTGTTCAGCGAACACCACACGCTGTGCGTCAATACCCTGGCGGCGGGACAGGAGGCGCTGTCAACGCTGTTTGGCGGTAAAACGGCGATGGACGAGCGCTTTGCCGCCGCCGACTGGCAGACCGGCGCCACCGGCTGCCCGCGGCTGGAGGCGGCGCTGGTCAGCTTTGACTGCCGCATCGACCAGCGCGTCAGCGTCGGCACGCACGACATTCTGTTTTGTCACGTCGTGGCCATTACCCGTCACCCGGAACCCCGGGGTCTGATGTGGTTTGACCGCGGCTATCACACGCTTATGCGACCCGCTTGTTAACCTTTAACCCGGGATATCATCATGGCACTCTTCGATTTTCCTCGCTGGAAGCTGACCTCCCCCGCCGCCGAATCCGGCGTTGTCGCGCCCGATGAACGCTTATCGGCCGGGCAAACGCTGGTGATGGGCGTGCAGCACGCCGTTGCGATGTTCGGCGCGACGGTGCTGATGCCGTTGTTGATGGGGCTCGACCCAAACCTGTCCATACTGATGTCGGGGGTCGGCACCCTGCTGTTCTTTGTCGTCACCGGCGGACGGGTGCCGAGCTATCTCGGCTCCAGCGCCGCCTTTGTCGGGGTGGTGATCGCCATTACCGGCTTTAACGGCCAGGGACTCAACCCTCACCTCAGCGTCGCCCTTGGCGGGATCATCGCCTGCGGGCTGGTCTATACCCTGATCGGTCTGGTGGTGATGAAGATCGGCACCCGCTGGATCGAGCGCCTGATGCCGCCGGTGGTGACCGGGGCGGTGGTGATGGCTATCGGCCTGAACCTGGCGCCGATTGCCGTGCGCAGCGTCTCCGCCAGCGCCTTCGACAGCTGGATGGCGGTGTTAACCGTGCTCTGTATCGGCATAGTCGCGGTATTTACCCGCGGGATGCTGCAGCGTCTGCTGATCCTGGTCGGCCTGATCGTCGCCTGCGCGCTGTACGCCCTGCTGGCTAACGGCTTTGGCCTCGGCAAACCGCTGGACTTCTCTCCCCTCGCCCAGGCGGCGTGGTTCGGGCTGCCGCACTTTACCACCCCATCCTTTAACGGCCAGGCGATGATGTTGATTGCCCCGGTCGCGGTGATCCTGGTGGCCGAGAACCTCGGCCACCTGAAGGCCGTCGCCGGGATGACCGGGCGCAATATGGATCCGTACATGGGGCGCGCCTTCGTCGGCGATGGTCTGGCGACCATGCTCTCCGGCTCGGTCGGCGGCAGCGGGGTCACGACCTATGCGGAGAACATCGGCGTCATGGCGGTGACCAAGGTCTACTCGACGCTGGTGTTTGTCGCCGCAGCGCTGATTGCCATGCTGCTGGGCTTCTCGCCGAAATTCGGCGCATTAATCCACACCATTCCCGGGCCGGTGATCGGCGGCGCCTCGATCGTGGTCTTTGGCCTGATCGCCGTCGCCGGGGCGCGGATCTGGGTGCAAAACCGCGTCGACCTCAGCCAGAACAGCAATCTGATCATGGTGTCTGTGACCCTGGTGCTGGGCGCCGGCGATTTCGCGCTGTCGCTGGGCGGCTTTACGCTGGGCGGGATTGGTACCGCCACCTTCGGGGCGATCCTGCTGCACGCCCTGCTTCATCGCGGGACGCGTGAGGCGAAGGAGGCCAGGGTAACGCCGGTTTAAGCCACATTAGCGCGGCGTTGGCGCAGGGAGCGGGTGGGCCGGATAAGGCATTTATACCGCCATCCGGCCTGCCGGGAACGTCTCAGCGATGTTGAGGCCGTCAGCACCGGCAGTTTCAGCAACAATGGTGAATAAATTAACGACAGGTCGTATGAACGTAGGCCGGGTAAGGCGCAGCCGCCACCCGGCGAAATAACGGTACAACCGAATATTTCCCTGCTCGCGCTGCGCTTAGCAGGGCTACAACTTCTATGTTAATGCCGGGCAGATGGCGCTCCCGGTTAATTTTCTGCGTTATGTCTGGCTTGGCGCAGGGAGCGCACAGGGGGCGGCCAGTCGCCGCCGCCCCCTGTACCCCCGGGCTCCGGCCAGCAAAATCGCCACTGCGTGGTCCCTTCGACTTATCCCTGCAGGCTTCGGGTCGGGCCGAGGCAGCGTCCATGCAAAACACGGCCCTCAGCCCGCATCCATGCGGGCTGCCCCGGCCTTCCGGGAACGTCTCAGCGATTTTGAGGCCGCCAACAACGGCAGTTTCAGCAGCCCCTACGCCAGCGGTGAGTTGGGGTTGTAGGCCGGGTAAGGCGCAGCCGCCACCCGGTATAAACGCAACTCCGTGCCTGATTCCATCGCCCGGCGGCGCCGTTGCTTGCCGGGCCTACAGACAATCAGAGCCGGACGAGTAGGCCAGCCAGGATAAGCGCCGCTGTAGGATCAGAAGCGTAAAATTACGGCTCGCGACGATCGGCCAGGTCCGGGAGCGGCTGCGCATCGTCATTCGTTGACATCTGCGGTGGCGGTTTGCGCTTCCACTTCAGCTCGCTCACCAGCACTCCCGCGAGGATAAAGACGCAGCCGAGGAGGGCCAGCAGCGGCAGACGCTCACCGGCCAACCGGCCAAAAATACCGGCCCACACCGGTTCGCCGGTATAGATCAGCGTGGCCCGCGTCGGCGAGACGCTGCGCTGCGCCCAGTTCATGGTCACCTGAATGATCGCGCTGAAAATGCCCAGCCCCAGCGCCACGCCGAGCAGCGCCGGCGTCAACGGCGGCACTGACTCACCGGCCGGCTTCATGGCGGCGAAAGCCACCAGCGACGCGGTCGCCAGCTGCACCACCGTCACCCGCCGAACATCCACTTTCCCGGCCCAGGCGCTGATAAGGATAATCTCCGCGGCAATCGCCAGCGCGCTCGCCAGCGTGATCATCTCCCCCACGCCAAGCGCCAGCAGATTGTTTTCCGGCCCGGCCAGCAGGATCAAACCGATAAAGGCCAGCACAATCCCCACGCAGGACATCACCCCCGGCATACGACCCAGGCACAGCCACTGCAGCAGCGGCACCAGCGGCACATACATCGCCGTGATAAAGGCAGACTTACTGCTGGAGATCGACTGCAGTCCCCAGGTCTGCAGCCCATACCCCAGCGCAATCGCCACGCCAATCGCCACCCCCGCCTTCACCTCCAGCCATGTCATACCGCGCAGGGTGCGCAGCGAGAGCAGACCCACCGCCAGCGCGGCGGTCGCGAAACGCAGGCCGACAAAAAACAGCGGCCCGCTGAGGCTGACCGCATACTGCACGGCAAGGAAGGTCCCTCCCCAGAACATGGTGATCATGATAAGGAGCGCTTCCTGGCGGCTAACGGAGAATTTTAACGAAGACATAAAACAGCCATGACGATTAACGGGCGACCAGTGTGCAATCGGCCCGGCGGGAGCGCAACCTCCGACAGTTAAAAAAAAAACCCCGGCCGGTTGCCCGCGGGCGGGGGGGGGGGGTGGGGGGGGGGGGGGGTAAACCCCCCACAAAAAGAAGAGGGGGAGGCGCGCTAAGTCTCTC